>JABDKK010000147.1 GCA_013002265.1 Candidatus Nitrosopumilus sp.
GTGGAACTCTAATCAACGAAAGTATTTCTACATCTGCTGGTTCAGAGCATGGACAACTGTTAAGACCAAAAGAAATAAGGCGGATGGTAAAAGAAATAGGAAGAATTCCTGCTGAAAGAAACACACAGTATAAAATTCTCAAAAAGTTTGACAATGATAACGAACTAGAGGAAGAATTAGACAAAGTTACTGACGCATCCAAGTTTGGGTCCTATGTAGAATTAATTAAAATTAATAAATTCAAGTATTCAAATCCTAGGAGAGAGTAATTGTCGGCCTTAGAAAAGGCTTTAAAATATTCAAAAAAAACAGGAATTGACGAATCCGAAATTGTTTTAATTAAAAAAAAGATAACAACGGTAAGAATTACAGATTCTGAAATTGCTGAAATAAAACAAAATTATGATGAGAGTTACGGAGTTAGACTAATCCACAATAAAAAAATCATTTCTTTACAAACAACAAACAAAAGAGAAATAGAAAAAACAATTGGTGATGCATTTTTATCAATAAAGAAAATAAAACCAAGAGAATTTTGGAAAGAATTACCAGATAAAATAGATTCCAAAAAAATCAAAGGAACGTATGATAAAAATATAGAATTTATTTCGGGTAAGGAAGCAACAGATATAGCACAAAATATGATAAATTCTGCTAAAAACAGTAAAATAAAAGCGATAACGGGATCACTGAATATCGTTCATGACGATTTTGAGTTGGAAAATTCTAATGGATTAAATTTTAAAGACAAGGCAACATATGTTTCAGGAATAATAAATGCCGAATCAGATGACAGTATCCCAGTATCAGGAATTGGACATTCCTGTTGTAGAACATTAGCAAATTTTTCACCACAACAAATTGGCGAAGATGCAAAAACAATGTGTTTAGAGTCAATTAACCCAAAAAGAATAACCTCCGGAAAATACGATATTATTTTTGAGCCATATTCAGTTGGAGAACTTTTATCATTTGTTTTAACATCAAACTTCAATATGAAAACATTTTCAGAAAAGAAAAGCTGTTTTTCAAATAATTTGAATAAGAGTATTGCAGTAGATGAATTGACAGTAAGTGATGACCCACATATTCCAGAAGGCATAGGAACAAAGGCAGTAGATGATGAAGGGATAAAAACAGAAAAAATTAGTTACATAGATAAAGGAATTTTTAAAAATACTTTTTCAAATCTTTTTGATAGTTTCAAAGAAGAAAAACATTCTACAGGAAACGCATGTAGGCCAGGGTCACCTATGGGAAGAAGTTCAGATCCCATTCCAATTGCAGCCCCACATAATATCAAAATATCAAAAGGGGACTGGACACAAGAGGAATTAGTCAAAGATACAAAACAAGGATTGCTTGTAGGTAGACTGTGGTATACATATGCTGTAAATCCCATCAAAGGGGATTTTTCATGTACGGCAAGAAGTGGAATAAGAATAGTAGAGGATGGAGAGATTAAAAGTGCAGGAAGACCATTTAGAATAATACACAATCTTCCAATAATGTTAAAAAATATTTCAGGAATATGCAATAATCAAACCAGGGTTATTCAATGGGCATCGCTCCCATCACTTGCACCATCAGTCAGAGTCCAAAAAATTTCAGTAAATTCAATCTAAATTTGGCATAAATTAATTGAAAAACATGACTATAAGATATGCAACATAACCGGAAGCAAGACACACACCCATTACTCTATTAATAACTCCAGTTTTGAGTGCAATAAATAATGAAATGCTAAAAATTATCATAACAGCATAGTCTAGATAAACATCAGGACTAATCATCACACCACCCAGAGCAGCACCAACACCCATTATCATCAAAATATTGTAAACATTACTTCCAACAATATTACCAACTCCAATGTCATTTTGGCCTTTCTTAATTGCAATCAACGAAGTGATTAATTCTGGAAGGGAAGTGCCAATAGCAATGACAGTCAATCCAATAATTTTTTCAGATAATCCAAATTCTTTTGCCAATATTACAGCATTGTCAACAGTAAGAATTGCACCAACATACAACAAAGTAATTCCAATTCCAATTAACCCTATTGCTTTTAGATAGACATTGTTTTTTTCAGGAATTGGATTTTCATCCTTTTGTTCTCTATTTTTCATTGCGTCCTTTATTGTATAAAATGCAAAAACACCCAGTCCAGCTAAGAGCAGCATTCCATCATATTGTGTAAGTTCACCATCAATTGAAATTAAAACTAGCAAAAATGAAACAGCCAACATGATAGGTATTTCTTTTCGTAAAAGAGATTTACTTACTGCTATTGGCACTATCATTGCAGCAACACCAATAACCATTCCAACATTTGCAATATTACTTCCAATTATATTGCCCAAAATTATTGCGCCATGTTCTCCAGCTGCCGCAACACTTGCCGCTAGTTCAGGAGTAGAGGTTCCATATGCAACAATGGTCATTCCAATTACAAGATTACTTATTCTGAATTTCTTTGCAATAGAAATTCCACCACTCACTAACCAATTTCCACCAAAACACAGCATTACCAATCCAACAATAGTCATTATGGCGCTAAGAAGAACATCCACAGTATAATCTAAAAGATTGATTGTTTAAATGGAGATGATTTACTAAAAATTCACAAACATACCAATTCAATTTAGTGAGAAATAATCCAATATAGGCACCACTATTTTAAGAAAGTTTTTGTTAAAAATCATTTATTTAGATTTTTATTCAGAATCTAATTTCAAATGAACATAGTCAATTATTTTAAAATAGTCTGCACGAGGCTCAGTGCTAATAAGAAACAATTCACTTGAGTTGATTGGAATGGTAATCATTGTTACTTTTTCATATTCGGTAATAGAAGATCTTTCCTTTCCTATTTTGTAGGCTAAATTGGTATAAAGTTCTCTTTTTTGTATCGCATAATGTATCGACATGCTAACTTGATCACCAGACAACATCTGCTCAACATTGTCTTTTGGCCCGCCTGCAACAATTTCTCCTTTGATATTTGCAATACCTGCAAATCTCACTTGAGGATCTAATTCTAGAACTTGTTTAGTCAGTTCATTGTAATTTAATGTCAATTTTTTGTACCAGAAGGTTTTTTCTTACGGAATATTTCATCCTTTTCCTTCAAATCATCAGTATATTCGTCCATATCTAGCATGAATTCCTCTTCATCAGAATATGCAGACTCTGCATGCTCACTAATATCTAATCCAACATCTTCAACTTCTGGCGAAACTCTAATTCCAATCAAATGTTTAAGCACTTGTAATATGACCCAAGTTCCACCAAATCCCATTGCAGCTGCAACACCTACACCAACAGCTTGAATCCACAACTGATCTGGATTTCCAAATAGTAATCCATCTACACCGCCAGGATTTATTGCAGTGCTGGCAAATATTCCAATTGCCAATGCGCCAACTATTCCTGCAACACCGTGAACAGAGCTGACATCAAGTGCATCATCAATCTTTAATTTTTCTTTAAACAAGACAACACCTGAATATGAAATTACACCGATTGCAATTCCTATAACAAAAGCATGTTCAGCACTAACAAATCCAGATGCAGGAGTGATTCCGGCAAGTCCTGCAATTGCACCATTAATGGTAGCTACAACGGAAGGTTTACCTGTTCGGATCCAAGAAAGACCGGCCCAAATTAAAGCAGAAACTGATGATGCCATATGAGTTACAATTACGGTGTTTCCTGCAACGCCACCTGAAGCAGATAATGCACTACCTGCATTGAAACCAAACCATCCAAGCCATAACAAAGAAGAGCCAAGAACTGCAAGAGGAATACTGTGTGGAATCATTATAGCTGGACCATAGTGTCTTCTCTTTCCAAGAACCAATGCAGCAGCTAAAGCTGCCATTCCAACACTAGTGTGAATGACTATACCGCCAGCAAAGTCCACAACACCAAGTTCAGCTAACCATCCACCTCCCCAGACCCAATGAACCAATGGATAATAGATTAGCATAGACCATGCAGCAATAAATATGATAAAGGAGCTAAACTTCATTCTTTCAGCAATTGTTCCAGTAAGTAACAGAGGAGTAATTGCTGCAAACATCAATTGGAATTTTACAAAGAGCACGCCAGGAATTGTTGGAGCATATTGCTCTAATGGCGCATCAGATGGGACACCTTTCAAAAATACCCAGTCCATATTTCCAACTAGTCCCTGTGTTGAAGGGCCAAATGACAAACTAAATCCAAATACAAACCACATTACGCTTAACAATGCCAAACCAAAGAATATCTGCATGAAAATTGATGCAGCATTCTTTTTTCTTAACAAACCAGACTCAAAAAGGCCCAAAGCAGGGATCATCAAAAGAACAAGACTTCCAGCCACAAGCATCCATGCTGTATCCCCAGAGTCCAGAACCATAATGAAGAAATTATCTTAAAATTAATAACAATGTCTAAAATTGATGCTCAATTGATTATCATTTGGACATCAAAATCAGAAATTATATTTGTGTAAATGTCATATGGATTACTAAATGCTCAAAGTAGAAGTAATTCTAGGGAATAATGATGTAATGGCAATTAGTGAGGGCCTCAAAGAGATCAAAGTAGGAGGACTAACAGTTTCCAAAGTCAGAGGAAGAGGAAAGAATCCAGGACCTGAGATTCACGCCTCAAAAGGAAGTGAAATTTTTGTTCCTCAATTCAGTGATAAATACAAACTAGAGGTAATCATTCCAGATACCAAAGAAGATGAAGTAGTCAGCATCATTAAAAAAAATGGCAGAGTAGGAAAAATATTCATATCACAAATTCTTAGAGCAGTGGATGTCAACACAGATGCTGAAGGCGAAGTGACAATCTAGATGAATATAGATTTTCTGCGTAAAAGTAAATTGTTTCATAGGGAAGAGATGAAGCCATTAGAAAGAAAAGACTATGTTAAAGTTGCAGCAATTATTGGAATTATAGTTATACCCATACTTGTTGGTTTAGCTGTATGAAAGTATCAAAAATCTTCATAGCAAAATTATCACTTGCTGTGGTGGGCATGACATTAATTGGGCTGTATTTGTTTCTGCCAGTAATTTGATGATTAAAAATCACCAAAATTATTTTCATAAAGCATCGTAGGGTTTTTCAATTGTTTTTCTAATGTAGGAAGATGTTTCATTATACAATAATTAGTAAAATCACTAAAGGATTTTATTCTATAGTCATCTCTAAGTTTTTCTTTATTTTCTTCATAGACAACTTGTAGTTTATGCAAAGTGAATTTTTGCAAAGGAACAAATCGACTGCGTTTTGGTAATGTACGTGGTTTAGTTTTTGGCAACCCAGAAATTTCAAGATCTTGGTTTCCATCAAGAGTTTCCATATCCAGAACTTCTTCCATTTCTGAAACAAAGATCTTCCCCCCATGATTTGATGACAATCCAGAGCTTTGGGAAATCATTTCAATTACTTTTCTTGCATCCTTATCTGAAACAACCATCTCGATTTTTGCTAGTGGAATGGATTGAAGTCCACTAGAACCAACTCTAGATCCTTTTGATTCATCATAAATTTGATTATCGTCTAGATTTCGTTTATCAACAATGTATGTTCCTACAGTACTCAAAATGCTTTTAATTGTTGGAAAATTTTTTCTCTTTATCACAGCTTCAATTTTTTTCATAAAAAATTTCACAGTAGGGGGTTATTTATGAGAATTGTTTATTTTCAAAGATTTAGTCAAAAATCATGTTATTTGATCGCTTAATTCTTGCCAGAAACAAGATCTAGGGGCAAAAAAAGCAGCTACAGTAATCAACAAAACTCAAGTTAAAGACTAATAAGGTAATGTACCGTACTATACGGTATAATGCGAGCAAGATTAACATATGTACCAGTAGAAGTGGCAGACCAATTTGAGGATTTCATCATAAAAAGAGATGAACAAATCCTCGATGCAGTAAAAGCAAGGACAAGAGATTATAGTACTTTGTCACTCTTGAAATTATTGTATCAACTCAGAGGAAATCCAATGACATTCTCGGATCTATATTTAAAATCAAAGATCAGAATGAAAAAATCATTTTTGAATTATCTGCATCTATGTGTAGATTACAATTTCATAAAAAAAGAACCAGTAGGAGTAAATGTAATCTATTCAATTACCGATAAGGGAAGAGTAATGCTGAGTTTATTCATGGAAAAAAACAGCTGATAGAAATAGATCAACAAAGTCAAGTTTGAAAGTAGGTGAAGGAACTACTAAAAACAACCTAACTAAAAGAGTACAAAATACTTGGTCAGCAAAGTAATTAGAAAGAAGAAATAGACGAAAACAGTGCAAAGTGAATTTCCAGAAGCAGAAGTATACGAAACAAAGAGAATGGAATTAAACAGTCCAATAATATTTGCAGGATTTGTTGGTGCAGGATTAGTAGGACCAGTTGCAATTAATCACATTATTGAAAAACTAGAGATGGAGGAAATTGGATTAATGAGATCAAAGTACCTTCCACCATCAACAGTCTTCATGCGAGGAAGATTACGTCATCCATTTAGATTCTATGCAAATCAAAAAGGAACAATTTGTGCAATAATTTGTGAAATAACATTGAGAATGGAAGGACTGTATTCGTTAGTTTCATCAATTTTAGATTGGGCAGCAATGAAAGGATCAAAAGAAATCGTAATTCTAGATGGAGTTGCAAGTTCAGAACATGACAAAAAGGCATACTGTGCAGCAGAAGAGGATCTAGTAAGAACGATGGCGGACAAAGATATCAATATGATACCTCAGGGATTCATAACTGGAATTCCAGGAGGGATACTAAATGAATGCCTAATGAGAGAAATTCAGGGAGTAACACTGTTGGTAAAGGCAAATAACACAGCGCCAGATTCAGCAGCTGCTGCAACACTAATTGAAGCTTTAAACAGATTCTATGAGATGGAAATAGACACAAAAGAACTTCAAGAAGACAAAGATAGAATAAACTCAGAATTTAGTGAATTGTCTCAAAAATATGTAAAACATAGAGAAGAGATAGCTGGAATGTATATGTGATCGAAACGTTAGGCAAATTCTTTTATTCACAACAGATGCGCAAAAACTATGACTCTAACTTACAAAAAAGCAGGGGTAGATATTTCTAAAATCAAACAGAGTCAGTTAGCAATTGGAAAATTAATAGCATCAACTCACAAGATACAGAAAAAAGCAAAGATTACACATGGGTTTGGTCATTATGCAGGGATTGTAGAAATTCCAGGAGGAAAACTCTTGGCAACACATACAGACGGAGTTGGAACCAAAGTAGTAATTGCAAGCATGATGAAGAAATACAATACAATAGGAATTGACTGTGTTGCAATGAATGTAAACGACATAATATGTATTGGTGCAACTCCAATTTCATTTGTAGATTATATTGCTGCAAACAAAAATGATCAAGAAATATTCAAAAAAATTGTTGAGGGGTTGGTAACAGGAGCAAAAGAATCAGCTATGCCAATAGTTGGAGGCGAAACTGCAATAATGCCAGATGTCATAGAAGGAAAAGGTTTTGCTTTTGATTTGGCAGGAATGGTTGTTGGCCTAGTAGAAAAAAAAGAGGTAGTGTTAGGAAACAAAATCAAAGAAGGAGATGTAATCATCGGAGCAAACAGTAGCGGAATTCATTCAAATGGGTATTCACTTGCAAGAAAGGCATTACTAAGAAAATATTCAGTAAATGACAAAGTCAAAGGAGTTGGAAAAATAGGAGACACCCTTCTAAAACCAACCCAGATATATACAAAACCAGTATTAGAGAT
>JABDKK010000178.1 GCA_013002265.1 Candidatus Nitrosopumilus sp.
TACTGCGACAGTTTTGATTCCTAATGCTTTGCATGTTCTAATGACACGTAAAGCAATCTCTCCCCTGTTTGCAATCAGTACTTTTTCAATCATGTTAAATCACAGGTTAATGTTTCCATGTTTTCTTGGAAGTTGCTTTTCACGCTTGTTTGCAAGCATTTGTAGTGCTTTAATAATCATAGGTCTTGTTTCAGCCGGATCAATAACATTATCCACAGTACCATGAGATGCAGCAACGTATGGATTCTCAAATTTCTCGGCAAATTCATCGATCAATTGTTTTTTTAGTACATCTGCATCATCTGCACCATCAAGTTCTTTTCTATACATGATCTTAACTGCAGCCTCTCCTCCCAAAACTGCACATCTTGCAGTAGGCCATGCATAATTAATGTCAGTTCTAAGATTTTTACTTCCCATTGCAATGTATGCGCCACCATATGCTTTTCCAACTACCAGAGTAATTCTTGGGACAGTTGCCTCACAATATGCATACAGTAATTTGCTTCCATGTCTGATGATACCGTTGTGTTCTTGATTAGAACCTGGCATGTATCCCGGAGTATCAACTAGAGTTACTATTGGAATGTTAAATGCATCACAGAAACGAATGAATCTTGCTGCTTTGTTTGATGAATCAATGTCAAGTGCACCTGCAAGATGCATTGGTTGGTTTGCAACAATTCCTACAACTTGTCCGTCCATTCTTCCATAACCTACAACAATGTTTGGAGCAAAGAGCTCATGGATTTCAAAGAATTCGCGATTATCTACAATTGAATTGATAATTTCTTTCATATCATAAGGTTGCAAGGGATTTTCAGGAATAATGTTGATCAAATTATGATCTAGTCTATTTGGATCATCATCAGTTTTGATTTTTGGTGGAGATTCAGTGTTATTTTGAGGAATATATGAGATTAATTTTTTGATGTAATCCATGCATTCGTATTCATTTTGTGCAACAAAATGAGCAACGCCACTCTTAGTACCATGAGTCATTGCGCCACCAAGTTCATCAAATGAAATTTCTTCACCTAGAACAGTCTTTACTACATCAGGCCCCGTAACAAACATAGTTCCAACTTTTTCTACCATGATTACAAAGTCAGTCATTGCCGGTGAATAAACAGAGCCGCCAGCAGAAGGTCCAATACTTGCAGTAATTTGTGGAATTACTCCTGAAGCTAGTTGATTGTGATAAAATATATCTGCAAATCCATCAAGGCTCATAATTCCTTCTTGAATTCTTGCACCACCTGAATCCATGATACCGATAATTGGACAACCAGTTCTGACTGCATGATCCATTAGTTTAGTAATTTTTTTAGCACCCATTTGGCTAAGTGTTCCACCTAGAACAGTAAAATCATAGGCAAAGACGAAGATCTGTCTGCCATTTACATTTCCATAACCACCAACAACGCCGTCAGTGAAGAATTTTTTCTTCTGCATATCATATTCATGATAGTGGTGAGTCGTTAATGGGTCCACTTCAGTAAAAGTTCCTTCATCAAGGAGCAGATCTATTCTTTCTCTGGCAGTTAATTTTCCCTTTTCATGTTGTGCCTTGATTCTATCTTGACCTCCACCATGTAAGGCTGTGTTATTTCGTTTTGTATATCCCTCAATTTTTTCAGAATGCACAGTGATCTATGGCAAGATGGTTTCCTATATTAATTTAATTTGAAATTGATGACTATGGTAAAATTTACAAAAAATCATGGATCAAGGCTTATTTTAGAAAATTACGAGTTGAGAATTGTGAATTTCTTTTTTGCAGATTTCACATATGTGGTATATGCATCTTTTTGTTCACCACATTTCTTGCATATGCATAATTGAGAGACATTTGGGATATTACAATTGTCTTGAAATTCACAATTTGGACAACCTGCTGGGCCTCCACATACAACACATTGCAACTCTGTGATTTGAGCACATTTCTCATGTTTCACTCCCAAACCCTTTGCCCAAAGACCGATTTCATTGACTTCGATTTTTTCAGCACATACAATACATGTACCAGGAAACTTCATCGGAATTTTTCTCCAGCTCATATTGATTCAATCTCCTTTTCAATAATAGTACCATGTGTTTCTTGCAGATCTAGTTGTAATTTTTTATTTTTAATGCAAAACAAAACAAAAGGAAAACAAATAGTTACAAAAGTACTAGATGATAGATGCAGTTTTTTGGCCATTACAGATGAGAGTGACTTAATTTTTGCACCATCCCAACGGATTCTATTTAGCAGTGGCCATGAAAGATTGTATTGAGAATACCTGATTCTGTCATCTTTTTGGTATAGATTAATCAAAATGTCATTAAGATATCTCAAGAGTCTCCAGTTTTGGTATTTCATTATCTTTCCATAAAGCATGTCAGCATTTGAAATTATTTGGAGATATTTTGCAAGAGTTTCGTTATCCAGATTGCTGGTAATTATGCTAGAATAGAATGCGTTAATTTTTTCTCTGGGATCAATTTGCATTGAATATAAAATAATTCTAGCTTCTTCTATTGAATTTGCTTTAAAGAATGCGTTAACTCCATCTTCGACATTGATATTTTCAAATGTTGTTTCTGTTTGTGGATTAAAACCTGTAACTTGTGATTGAGCTAGATTAATCATTGAACGTACATCCCCACGAGATTTGTCAATGACTTTGATCAATGATCCGGGACTGAGTTTTGCGCCTTCCTTTTTGAGAATGTTTTCTAGATAGACTCTGAGTAATCTCGGTGGAATTTTTTTAAATGAAATTGTTTTTACTACTTTTTTTATTCCCTTCATCTTATCTAGTGAATCATCATTTGCTGCAAGAATTATTGGAACGGTTGGCTCTTTTAAAATATCAATAAGAGCAGATGCTCCTCCATAATCACTTCGTCCATGTATTCCATCTACCTCATCGACAAATATCATTGGGGTGCCAAGCACTGTTACATTTGCCAATACAGGCGTGAGAATCTCATTAATTCTTGATTTACTTCTAACATCACTGGCATTAAGACCAATCATGTCATATCCGAATTGTTTTGCCAAAAGATATGCCATAGTTGTTTTTCCAATTCCTGGCGGTCCAACTAGTAAAAGCGGCTTTGTTCCCTTTTTCCATTTTGCAAACCACTCCATGATTGCTGCACGAGACTCTTCGTTTCCAACCATGTCAGAAATTATCTGAGGTCGGTATTTTTCAGACCACATCAAGTTAATCACCTAGGAAGTTTGGATTCAAATTCGGACCACATATTGGCCTTTTGTAATTGATTGTACCAATACTGATTGTAATGCTCTACTGTCAAAAACAAAAACTCCAAGAACTCTTTGTGGGTAAAGCTCTCAGGTAATAGTTCTAGTGCAAGTCTTGCATCTTGCAGATACAAATTGCTTTTCTCAAGTGTAATTTCAAATCCTTTCTTTACATCGTTTGCAAGAAGTGAATAGTATAACGGCCATGAGGGAATCTTTACAAATCCATTCTTTATAGAATCTTCAATTTCGTTGCCACATCCCACACCTTCTGCAGCTCTTGCCATACCAAGATAAAATATCTCACCTAGTGGCCTTTCAGCTAATGCCATATTTCTTCCGGCAGTTCCCATAACTGCCCGATATTTTTTGTAAGACAATGTCATTTCTTCTTCAGTAATGCTTGTTGGTTTTGATTTTAGTTTCTCATCTAGATACTGTCCTACTCGTGCATCCTTGAATCCTTCTTCAAACTCTTTTAGAACTTGCTCACCGCCTTTGGAAATTTTGTCTCTAGCTAATTTCAAAATGTAAGGATTCATCAGTTTGTAATCATCCAAGTAATCAAGGTCTTCGTCTTTGTCTACAATTCTATCCATTGGTTCGCTAAGATCAATTGCAAGGATGTGCCCTTCAACCATATCCTGCCTTAGTTGAGGGTCATTTCTTCCAGAATATTCTGCTGCCCCATCAAACAGTGCATTAAAGACAGGAAATGTCATTTTAACAAAATTAGAGTTTAGAATTCTCAAAACTCTATCTTTTAGAACATCTGGACTTTCTAATTTTGATTTAACAGGCTCAATTTCAGATGAATTTAGAATTATTTCAGTTGAACCTACCTCATCACCAAATGCTTGCTGTGTTGCATTTGGATTAGTGTCAGATTTTATTTCACGCAGTAATCCATCTGCAAATCTTTGCGCAAAATTTGGAAATTCATTTTCAGTTTCCTCTTTGTATTTGTTAAATAATTTGTAACCTTTAGACTTGAATAGACCCTGTTTCATAATTTGTTTTCCAGGTTTTGTGCTCATCAGTGCTTCTTTGCTTACAACTGATTGATCTTTGCCACTCACAAACGTAAGCTTCCTTATTGTTATTTATGCTTTCAAATGGAATTTTATTCTTCACTTAAATTACGAAGCAGAAAATGTGGAATATGGAAATAGTTGAAATCCTAAGAGAAGCATCAGATAGGATTTATGAAAATGTAAAACACCTTGCAGGAACTGAACACGCTGCAGGAGACTTTGGTATTGGTGCAGGAGGAGATGTTTCAAGGAACATCGACATTGTTGCAGAAAAGACGGTACTTGATTATCTTAAAGAGATTAATTTTGATTGTGTTGTTTTAGGTGAAGAGTGTGGACGAGTTGAATTATCTAAAAATCCCAAAGGATATGTCATCATGGATGCAATTGATGGCTCTGCAAATGCAGTAAGAGGTGTTCCATTCTTTTGCAGTTCATTGGCATTTGCAACGCAGGACAAACTAAGTTCAATAACTGATGGCGTCATAACCAATCTTGCAAACGGAGAAACATACTGGGCTTCAAAAAACAGAGGATCATTTTTCAATGATGAGAAAATTCAAGTGCACAACAAAGATCCAATCTACAAAATAGTTGGCATCAACACATCTGGTGCAACAACAGACTTGATGAAGAGACTGCATCCAATTTTTGAGAACCACAACCATACCAGACATTTTGGTGCAAATGCACTTGAAATGGCCTTGTTTGCAAGAGGCCATATGGATATTTTTATTGATTTAAGAGACAAAATTAGAATTCAAGACATTGCAGCAGGATATCTGATTGTCAAAGAGGCAGGAGGGCTATTACTTGATGCAGACTTGAATCCACTTGATGCAGATCTAAGTTATGAAACTAGAGTTTCTTTTATTGCAGCATCAAATCAAGATATTCTCGATGAGATCATGTCACAAATCAACAGCAATGATTAGAAGAAAAATCAATCTTTTTGATTAATTTTAAACTAATTTTTATAATTTGTAATGGATTATGAATTTTTAATCAATTTTTAAGAGAAATATATTTATCCAAAGTAACAAAAAAAGATCCTGTATGGTAACTGAGACTAAAGCAAAAGTAACCTATATGGAATTGCTAAAAGAAGATCTTGTAATCATACGATTAGTTCCAGATACTGGAATGCCTCAATACAAAACTGGTCAATTTCTAACAATAGGTCTTCCAATTCCTTCTGAAAAAAAGATTGTACGAAGAGCATATTCAATTGCATCACATCCAGAAAATAGAGATTATTATGAATTTGTAATTAGATGGGTAAGAAAACCACTTCCTGGTAGAGTTACAACTGAATTATTTTATGCAAATGTTGGCGATGAAGTATATCTTGGAGACCCAACAGGTGCGGCATTACAAATTAGTGATAAACTACCAAACGGACAAAAAGATAATCGAAGAGTGATTTGTGTTGGTGGTGGAACAGGACTTGCACCATTTATTGCATTTGCAAAACATTTCCATGACACAAATGACAAGCGAGAGATTGTTGTTTTACATGGTGCAAGTTATGTTGATGAATTAAGCTACAAGAGATTGTTGACTGACTTGGAAAATGAAAGTGAGAGAAGAGGAAGGGACCAATGGAATTTCAGATATAGAGCAGCCATCAGTAGACCAAAGGAGTTCTTTAACAGATCATGGAACGGTCACGTAGGAAGAGTAGAGTCATTTTTCAAACCAGACAAAAAAACAGGTTTATCACCAGTTGAGGAGATGGTAGGCGAAGAGATCACACCTGAAAATACCATCATCTACATTTGTGGTTATCAGGGAACCATTGACGGTGTAATTGATTTCCTTGGACCCAAAGGCTTTGTAACTGAGCATGAGAAAAAGCCTGATGGAAGTTTTGCAATAAAATTTGAATCCTATGGATAATGAACTTTAAAAAATTAGAAAAAGTATTATTTTTAAAAACTCGAGTCATAGACTAGGGCATAGGAGTGATCATTACAAGTCCGTCATGTTTGGGAACAAAACTAACCATCGTAATGTCTTGATTCAAAATATTATTTTTTACAACTACATTACTTGAAACTTGGCCATTAACTGTAATCAACATGTCTGATGAGACAAATTTGCTTGGGATATACATTATGACATATTGTGGAGAACCTATAGAAAATGTCATCATTTCGATTTCTTCAATATGTTCAAAATTTGAAATTATTGAAGAACTTCTGATGTCAATGACATAGTCTGATTCAAACTGAGGTTGGAATTTTTCTCTAATGTCTTCAGTTAATGGGTTTATTTTGTAGTTTTCAGAGTCAGCAATTTCCAATCTTAAACCTTCAAGACAGTAAGACTGTCCTTTTTGATTTTCAATAAATTCACAGTATTTTGAACTTTTTTCATAATCATGATTGTTGAAAAAAGATAAAGTTGTTCCTAAAGACATACTGCATTCAATAAAATCAAGATGCTCTAGTTGTGATTCATCACAAAGACCAGATACAACATTTTGAGAAATCCCCTTTTGGGTCAGAGTGTTGTCAGTGTATTGCATCATCACTCCTTTTACACATAAGATATTTTGGTAAAATGACATTTCATGACATAGTTGTAATGAGGAATTCAGATCCTTTTCAAAGAAATGAACTAATCCATGACCTAAGCCATGTATGCAGTCTTGGTAATTTGAGGATCCAATCAAGTCATTGCAAACTAAATTGTAACTGCTTGGAAATGATTCATTGTTTTCTTTGACATTATGGAAATAGGATGCCAGTACTCCATGGAAATATCCGCCCCTACACATTGTTCCATCCATGCCTATCAAATTTGAAATGACATCAGGGTTTTCTTCAAAAGCCACATGGCCAATTTCATGAGATACAAAGTGGCAATCATCAATAGTTCCAATCTTAGATAGAGCTATGGATAATTCAAGGGCATCAGAATTATTTTGTTCATTCTTTGTTACTTTGCCAAAAAATACTGTATAGCATAGATGGCGTGATGTGCTATCATCAATATTTGCACAGTCTTGTATATCATCAAGATATTTTGTAGCCAGTATTTCAGAAGGCAATACAGGTTCAGAGTCTTCAGAATCTAACAATCCATCATTGTCATCATCTTCATCCATTGAACTGCCAACACCATCAAAATCAAAATCAGCCCAATCTTGAGGCTCTACATCAAATGAATCAAGATGATCAACTATTCCATCATTGTCATCATCTGAATCACATTTATTTCCAATTTTATCAGAGTCATTGTCTGCTTGATCTTGATTATAATGTAATGGACAGTTATCAATTGAATCAATTACTCCATCTTGATCTGTATCTCCAAAAGAAATGAAATTAGCCCATGTCAAAAAAGAAATGGATATTGATATTGCCAGTGCTCCAAGTAAAAATTTGAATTTTTTTTCAATCATAAAAACACCCTCAAGAGGTAAGACCAATTACAAGAAGACATATTTGAACTTGAGGTAAACTAGTGGTGAACTTTTAGGTTAATTTCCAATACAGAAATTCAATTTACGAATAGGATCATTATCCCTATGGGGGATAATACCTGTGGATTTTTATATTGAGTATCTTTCACCAAAGTATGGCAAAACTCAAGTGTAACGACTATGGTTTTGAATGTGATTTTGTTGCAGAGGGGGAGATGGAAGAAGTGATTGATAATTTTAGAACCCATACAGATGAGGAACATGGTATTGATTACTCAAAAGAGGCCGTTATGCAATTCTTGTTAAGAAAACAAGGTCTTTAAAAATTTAAGCTTCTAGTATTGTCATTCTAGCAGATAATACGGGTAGTTCTTTTTCAATAATTTTCTCAACTGCAGGAACAATTCCTGCTCTTGCTCTAACGTTTTCTTCATAAATTTCTGAGATCTGATCTTTGAATAGTAATTTTATTCCAGGCAGTGCTGTAATTCCTTCTTCAACTGCTCTAGGTTCAGACAAATCCATAATCAGCGTACCTTTCTTCTTATCTTCCATAACCAAATGAATTCTATCAAATGTAATTAAGAAATAATCAGCAGTTGTTGCAACAAATACAATGTCATACTTGTCAAATCCTGCCAATACATCATTAAAGTCAACAGGCATTCCACCTAGAATGACTGAAAAGCCTGTAGCACGATCAATTGTTCTACTTGTTACATCAAATTTTATTCCTTTTTTGTTCAAAGTTTTTGCAACTCTAGCAGCTGAATCACCAGTTCCAATAAGAAGAACTTTCTTTTTATCGTCTAGTCCTGCTTTCTCATCAACTAGTTTCACTGCAACGTCTCCTATTGAGATTACATTATCTTCAATTCCAGTAGTTACCCTCATTTTCTCGGCTAGTCTAATTACACTATCAAATAACTTGTTGAGAATGTCTCCAGATGTGCCTACACTCTTTGCAGTGGCCAGTGACTGTGAAATTTCATTAAAAATCTCCTTTTTGCCAACAACTACAGAGTCTAAACCTGCTGCCAATCTCAAAAGATTTCGGTAAACATCATCACCCTTGTAAACCTCAAGCGTTTGATCAAAATGATCAATGTCAATTTGTTCAAGTGAAGACAAAGAAATCCAAGTATCCTTGATTTGATTTAGGACCAAACCCTTTCCTTCAGGACGTCTTGCATCTGGTGAATCATCAGTTTCTACATTGCTAACAGTAAAGATTTCAACTCTGCTTGCTGTTTGAATAATAATACATTCATCAACATTTGGGATTTTTTTGAATTCTTGACATGCAGCTGCTACATCTTTGAAAATGAATTTTGATAATGTATGAAGTGGAATGTTCTTGAATGTGACCCTTGTATTCATTACATCAAAACTAATCTTACCCATATCATCACCCATTATGCCTTTAGTTTACTTCGTCCGCCTTTAGCTGTTCTAAATACATTCATGCCAATAAAATAATTTTCGTGAATAGATTCTAAATATTTAACATCATTTTCTGCATCGCGAATTTGTTTCAGAGTTGATTCGGGATCAGATTTTATTTTTGCAAGTGTTGCTTTTGCCTCTTCTAAAAATGAATCAACACCACGTTCATAGTTTGACAAACCACCATATTCAGGACTAAGAACATGCTCTGGAACATATTTTGGGGTTTGATCCTCTGGCATTTCTGCTTTCCTTGTAAGTGATTCTTGTTGTTCTTGTGATAAAATAGGACGAGGGAATCTATCTTTTTTGTCCAAGAAAAATTCTGGTTCACCCATCTCTCGGCGAAAGATTTCTTCGCCTTGTCGTTTAAACGTATATTCAACAGCTTTTGCTTTATCTGCTTTAACTTCAGCAGCAATTGCTTTGTATTCTTCTTCGGCTGCTTTTTCTGCTGCCTCTTTTGCGGCCTGGGCTTTTGCAATAGCTTCTTTTGCTGCAGCCTCTGCTTCTTCAGCGGCTTTTGCTGCAGCCATAGCTTTTGCGGCAGCTTCTGCTGCAATTTTTGCCTCTTCAGCAGCTTTGGTTTTCTCAGCTGCTTGAGCAGCTATTTTGGCTTTTTCAGCGGCATCTTCGGCAGCTTCTGCAGTTTTAGTTGCCTTTTCTTCTACAACATTTTTTGCTTCTTCTGCTGCTTTAGCTTTTACTTCAGCAGTTTCTTTTGTAGAAGTTTTTTCTGATGCTGAGTTATCATCTGCTTTAACTTCAGACTCTTTTTTCTCTTCAGACATCATTTTTTACTAAAATTGCCTGAATTTTAATATTCTTGTGATAAAAAATGTCTCAATTTCATTTGACAGTAACAAAAAATTCTGAAAATCTTTGATCGGTTGAAAAAATCACAAACATCGACATAATTAACAAATAATGACACCCTCGGCGGGATTTGTGAAATTAGTTTAACACCCTCAGATAGGTTCTATTTTCAGAACACATATTCTCTTATCAAAACATTGGATTTGTCTCTATTTTCTTAATTTTTGGCATAA
>JABDKK010000199.1 GCA_013002265.1 Candidatus Nitrosopumilus sp.
GATAATATCATATTATGATGAGATTTCTAATTTCAAGTATGATTCAAATTCAAGAGAAATTAGCTTCTCTATGCCATTTGAATGGAGTATATCTAACATTAATCAAACATCTGAAGTTCATCAGGAAATAGTTGTTCCCAAAAATTTTGGCGATTTACTAGTATCTGGTTATGATATGTACATTAACCATGTTAAAATTTCTCAAGATGTTGTAAACATTGATGATTTTTTCTCTGAAGAACGTGTTGTGCATTTTATCATATACCAGAGAGAACTACTGAATGTATTTCAATATAATCAGAATCAGGATGAAATGAATTTCATCATTAAACCAGATCGTGATTACACTCATTTAAGCTCAGTAACTGAAAATGGACAGTTTAGAGTTTTAGTTTCTTGGGAGCCGGAGAATCTAAAATCTAATTCTAATGCAAAAATAATTTTTGATATCACTGATATCTTCTTAAAGAATAGACCTGTTGCAACAGAATATGAATTTTCAATGACTCAGAATAATAAAATAATTTATGAACAAAGTGGAATTAGCAGTGATTCAAAAGAAGAACATAATATTGCTGAATTTATGATGCCTGAAGGTATTTCAGGAATTGCATATCTGAATTTTAAAAATTTAGATAACAATAATCTTGCAAAATCAACAATTCCAATAATAATTGATAGAATAACAAATGAAATTTCAATTCCTGATTGGATTAGAAATAATGCTTTATGGTGGTCTGAAGAACAAATAGATGATAACACATTCATTCAGGGAATTGAATATTTAATCAAAAATAATATCATTGTAATTCCACAAACACAGCAAGAATCATCAACATTACAAGAAATCCCACCATGGATTAGAAATAATGCTGCCTGGTGGGCTGCAGGACAAATTGATGACACCACATTTGTTCAAGGATTGGAATATCTGATTCAAAAAGGAATCATTCGTGTCTGATCGATTCTTGTTCGAAAAATGAACCAGTCGCTTTAAATCCGAAAAATAGTAATTTTGATCACTTTGTTTAGACCTGAAAACATTGTTGAAAAAAAATCGACATTATTCTCAATTGTAGTAATTGGTGTAATTGCAATTTTAGCACTGCCTATAATCATCCCACATCTTTTACATGGATATCATCTTGTTCACATTTTCTTACATATTGGAGGAATTACATTGTCTGTATTCATTTCTACATTAGCTGCAGTTGCATATTACAGACTACGAACAAAACGTCTCTTGCTAAGTGCTGCAGCATTTACTAACTTTATTGCAGCTGAAGTTGTTTTACTTGTTGATGCAACATGGCCAAATATCTACGATATTGGGGATATGTCATTTTCTGAGATAGGACATTTATTGACGTTTGTAACATTGGGATTACTAGCATTAGGAGTGTTTAGAAATGACTGATAGGGATTCCAAATTACAACAAATCATTGAAGAAAACCCTGGAATTCAATTCCGAGAGATTATGCGTTCTTCTGGATTAAAAAATGGTGTACTTAGTCATTATCTTGGAAAATTAGAAAAAAATGGAATCATCAAAGTAATTCGTGGTCCACGCCAAGCAAGATTCTATCCACCTAGAATTACAGAAGAAGAGTCTATTGTTATTAAAGCACTAAGAAAACAAACTCCACGTGACTTGTTACTTGCATTAATCAAAGAAGATGGCTTAGAATTTAGCCAATTGGTAAAAGAAGTTGGAAAATCCCCATCTACTGTTTCACTATATCTCTCACAAATTGTAGATGATGGATTAGTTGAAACAAAACTAGTTCAACTCAAAAAGAGATATTATATTAAAGCAAAAGAGCTCATAGATAAATTAGTTGAAGACTATAGACCAAGCTCACTTGAGAAATCAACATCTGGATTCGAAGATATCATCAACTCTTTTTAGAATATCAGAGAAAAAAACTCTGTATCTTCTGGGACTGTTATTTTTAATATTACTAGTCCCGCAAGTTGCTTTTGCTGAAGTTTTTGTTCCTCTACATGAATATTTGGGATATTTTGATTCAACTGGAATCTATACCGTAGTTGGAAATGTAAAAAATGAAAACAGTTTTGCAATTATTCCTACCATTACTGTATCAGTAATTGATGATTCTGATATTATCTCTAAAACTATCAAGCATGTTCCT
>JABDKK010000203.1 GCA_013002265.1 Candidatus Nitrosopumilus sp.
GATTGGATATGGGGTGTTAGTCATTTTTCGAAATCTGACTACAGATTATGAATAAGTCGGACAATACAACATGAGTTCAAACTAAAGTAATAAATCCAATACCTGATTTTAGGTTGTGAATATGGCAAAAAGGATCACAATCATGATTGATGATGATTTGGATAAAAAATTAAGACTACTACAGGCAAAACAAATCAAAGAATCCACAAAATCAGTTAGTTTCTCTAGAACAATTAATGATGTTTTACGTAAAAGTCTCAAGTGAATTAAAAAACTGGACCCAAGGTCTGTTCTTTGGGGGAACGCGAAGGATAATTGAAATTATCAAACGACCCTTGAGCCCACAATATTGTCACATTACATGAATAAATCTATCATCATGTGTATTTTAATCCCAAAATGATTACAAATGACACATGCCCTTTTTGAATTTTTTAGGTGTAAAATTTTCTCAAATTTTCTTATTTTCTAATTTTTCAAAAAAAATTGTTAAAAATTTTCAGCATAATAAAAACCAATTACAAAGTCTAATGCAAATTCTAAATTTGATAGAATTTATTTTTCTAATCATTTATGGAAGAGTTTAGGAGAATTCTAAAAAGATCCAATCCCAAAAACCAGAACCCAAATCAGAAAAAAATCCATCATAGTAAAACCAACTGAACCAATTCCCTAATCTTCAACAGAAAAAACTGAAATTGATGATAGAAAATACAAAGTCAATAAAATATTGGATGCATTAATGGTGTAGAAATTCTACAAAATAGTAAAGTATTGGTGACAGTACAAATGGTTCAAATAAGAAAAAAATCCATAAGGTTCAGATTTGGATGATTTTTAGGCAGTCATTCGATCAAAAAGCAGATTAGATAAAACAAAGAAGCACAAATATAGTTGTAGTTTGTTATTGGGTTTATGACTTCATTCTATGAAGAGAGCGGTTTAAGTTCAGAAGACACATTTAGAGATATTCAAACGGAGCATATGATTTATCAGATTAATTCATCAGCAGAAGCAAAAAAAATAGCTAACAAGATGAAGGAAGGAGCAGATGAAATAATTAAAACGATGCAAGCTGCTCGCAAGATTGCACACGATAAAAAAATCGAAACAGATGAATTGAAAATTAACTTATCTGAGAAAAGAGAGAAAATGAAAAAATTGCAACAAGAACTTGAGCATATTAAAAAACGTGAAGTGCCAATAGCTAAGAAAACATCAGATTTAGTGATAGAAATAAATAAAATTAAAGATGCGATTGAAAAAATCAAAGAAGCAACACAAGATTTGGATCCGAAATATTTTGAACAGTCTCAAAAGGAACTCTCAGATTCACTTATTAGAATCACATTAGAAACAGAAAAAGCACAAAGTGAACTCAATGCAATAAGAAAAATGGAAGAGATGACATCTAAAAAACTACTTGTGGTTGAAAATGATTTTATAAAAATAGAATCTGATACTTTCAGCAAAGTAAGAGCAACAGAAAGAATCATATCCAATGTATCAGCAACAATAAAACACATCATTAAATCATATGATGAAATAACAAATGTGTCAAAAGATCTTTTAAAATCAGCAACATCCCCAGATACAGAATTTAGCGGTAACAATAATTACGAATTTGAGCAAAATCAACCAGAACAAAAATTCAAAGATACCAGAGTAGCAATTTAAAATGCAGGTAGTATTAACAAATGATATATCATAGATTTGAATTAGTAATTAATCACAGTTGATCTAGTAAGAAAAACAACAATATTATCAATTGTAATGCAAATATAGGCTTCTATAGACTAGAATCAAACTATTAAGACCCATAATGCTATTGACAGATCGTTCTGATTTTGATGAAATTTATGAATGATTAACAGATGTAAAATTAAAAGATATTTTAGATGAGGAACAAGTAGGAATGAAGAAAACAATGTTAAATTAATTGAAAGATAAGAGGTTTTGAAATAAATCACATGTCAAAATATGTTTTTTTCTTGAATCAAGTTATAGATTTGTCTAAACAACTCCCAGAATTGTAATCGTTTGATGTTTTTGAAAAAGAATATTATTGAAAAAATATGTCCCTACTGAAAACATGAATAATTATGTCCCATCAACGAAACAACACCTTATTTCATATATCTTTTAATTGTTAATTAATTGACTGATCATATGATTGGTAAATCTAATGTATTTGTTAGATCCGCCTTACTTGTTTTGTTTGTAGTTGTATTTTTTACCGCATCACTATTGATCTCATTTGAGGGTTTTCAAATACCTCATGATCTTCGTACTAAACACATGTCGATAACTGATGTTACATCCACATGCAAACAAATGGATTTCATTTTACAATATCATTCTATGTCCTATGAACAAATGATTCGATTAATGAATAGTAATGAATTGAATTCCTATTTGACGCCTCAACAAATTGATGTTGTTGAACAATGTATGCACGGAAAACTCCCAGAACTAAGCTCTTATTTGACTCCGCAAAAATTAGGTTTCTTTGAAGGGCTTGGAAATTACAATGTGAGTGGGAAAGCCAAAATCATTACAATTGACCAAACCAATTATCTAAGATTTGACTATTTTGACATTAGTTATGATTCAAGAGTTGGTAAAAATTTTAAAATTCCTGAACTTTATGTATATTTGACTCAAAGAGATGTTCTTTCTCCAGAGATTTATTTAGATAAATTGAAAACAAAAGTTGGGGGTAAAAATTACAAACTACCTGATGATGTAGATTTGGATTTGTATGACACTGTGTTAATATTGGATGCAGTTCAAAAAGAACCGTTTGCAAAAATAGTACTTGAAGATCCATCTTATGTTCGAGATGCCATAAATAATATTCTAGATGATTCTAAGAACATCAATTATCCTAAGATCAGTTCACAGATAATCCACAATAGGTATGGATTTCTTGAAGGCATTGACAACTATAATGCAAAAGGAACCATGCTAATTGACTATGAGGAAGATGAAGGAGATCTTACGATTAAACAATTTGAAGTATCCAAAGGTGAAGATCTCAGATTATATATTACAAAAAATGGAGATGTGAAAAAAAATGGGTATTGGACACTTGATTCTAAGGGTTTTGTGTATATCAGTAGCGCTACCACCAACGAAGTACTACGATACTCGCCAAGCGGTGAATTTGTAGACGTCTTTGTGGACTCTTATAGAATCAAAAACCCGACTGGACTTTTGTTTGGACCTGACGGTAATCTCTACGTCAGCAG
>JABDKK010000074.1 GCA_013002265.1 Candidatus Nitrosopumilus sp.
TGATAATGCCTGGAGATACTTACTCAATTAAACTGGATCTTGCATTTGAATACGACTATTTCTGTTTGGTTCATCCATGGATGCAAGGTAGCATTTCTGTAAAGTAAAATTTTTCTTTTTTTATTACATCAAGACAATTTTTCTAAAATGTTGAATATTCAACGATGTTATCCAAAATTATAAGTAATTTCATAAGCTATTGTTTTTAAAATTAGCTTACTCTTTTACCAATGTTAATCTCAACTTAGAACAAAGTAATACTATGTTGAAACTCGAACAACTACAACAACTTGTTGAGGAAAAAGGTGAAGTCATGGTAATGTCTGATACTGGAGAAAAATTTGAACTCCACAAACACAACGTCAAATTTGACAGATCCTCGGATCTAGTAGAAATTGACGGCGATGCAAAAAAGTTCTGGCTGCTGCCTTCAAAAATTTCGTACTGCTGGACACACAACAAGGCAAAAGAAGAATAACTTCTTTTTTATTTTTTTCCAAAACGTTATAATTTAGCAAAATTAATTGAGTTTATCTAAAAAATTCCTGATGTAGGTATTATTTACTCTATGAAATTACAATCCTCCTATGGCAACAAAAAAACGTACGTCTAAAAGAAAACCTGTAAGACGTATAAAGAAAGCTGTAAGAAAAACTACTAGAAAAGCAAAAAGAACTGCCACTAAAGCAAAAAAATCTGCTAGAAAAGTTAAACGTACAGTAAGTAAGGCAAAGAAACGTGCAACTCTGGTGGCAAACAAAAGAAAAAGAGAACTTCAACAAGCAAATAACAAGATCAAAAGCATGAAGAAGGCTCTTA
This sequence comes from Candidatus Nitrosopumilus sp., assembly GCA_013002265.1. Lineage (GTDB taxonomy): Archaea > Thermoproteota > Nitrososphaeria > Nitrososphaerales > Nitrosopumilaceae > Nitrosopumilus. The sequence goes on from JABDKK010000074.1 coordinate 820, forward strand.
GAACAGCAGAAAAATCAGCTAGAAAAAAGAAAGCCACTTATCAAAAGGCATTGAAAAGAGCATCACAAACTCAATGATTCTGATAAGACGATCCTTTTTATTTTTATTAAACTCATAAAAATCTCTTAATCTTTAGCAATATTGGAAAGTGTGATTTGGTTCATTTTTTGTGGCTATTAAATCTGCAAGGTTTAGAAAATCTTGAAAAAATTAATTTCAATTTTTTATAAATAAAAATAATTTATGAATTATTTGGAATGATTTGCTTCAGTATTAGAGCTTAATTTCAATACGTTAGCTTACAAAAGATTAAGTCTTTTTATTTTGAAAATCTTTTCATGGTTGCAACAGAAAAGATGGTCAAAAATTTAACTGAAAATTTTAAAAAAGATGGAGTACAGGTTCTCCAAGCAAATTGTTCTGGGTTTGATAATCCAGCCCCAATTCAAGGTTTTGAACCTGACGTTGTTGGTTGGAATCCTGAAAAACTGCTTTACCATATTGGAATTGTGGCAGACTCACAAACAATTTCTTCCGATTTAACTAAACAAAAAATATCGACATTGTCAAAACTAATGATGGGTAAAGGTCCCTCTGAAGGAGAACGTTTGCCTTTTATCATAGGGGTTACAGAAGATGCAAGTAACATAGCAGATAAAAAACTGGAAGAAACCGATGTTGTCTCTCAAGGAAATACTGTAAAAATCATAGTGTAAAATGACTTCCATCACATACAGAGAACCCATAGTTAGCGACGCCCAAAAAATTTCGGAACTTGTAAAAAAAAACAAACCTCTTGATGAGAATTCAAAATATCTTTACATTTTGTTGTGTCATCAATTTTCAAAGACCTGTTGTGTGGCTGAGCACAATTCTGAAATCATAGGATTTCTTTCGGGATTCATTTCTCCAAAAGATCATAGTACTTTGTTTGTTTGGCAGGCTGCAGTAGATGATGGATTTAGGAATGAAGGGATTGCCAAAAAAATGGCTTTCCAAACACTTTCAGGAACAGATCCTTTGGTTAAATTTGTAGAGGCAACAGTCACTCCGTCAAATCATGCATCATTAAAATTCTTACAGAATTTTGCAGATTATGTAGGGGCAAAACTTGTGGCAAACCCATTGTTTTCATCTGATGTCTTGGAAGATGGGCATGAACCTGAAAATCTCATAAGAATTGGCCCAATCCAAAAAAAGATTTTAGAGGCGGTATCTTGAAACAGATCAATTCTTTAGAATCTGAAGTCCGATCTTATTGTAGAGCATATCCTGTAATGTTTGAGAAAGCAAAGGGGCCTTATCTAATTGACAATGATGGAAAAATGTATTTGGATTTTCTTTGCGGAGCTGGATCGTTAAATTATGGACATAACAATCCTGTTCTGAAAAATAAAATAATTGAATATCTTAATCAAGATGGAATTATACACAGTTTGGATCTTGCAACAGAATCCAAAGAAGATTTCCTAAAATCTTTTTCAAAAAATATTCTTTCTCCCAGAAATTTAAATTACAAAGCTCAGTTTACTGGCCCTACAGGAACTAATGCTGTTGAGGCAGCACTTAAAATTGCTAGAAAAGTTACTGGAAGAACAAAAATAATTTCTTTTACAAATGGTTTTCACGGGGTAACGTTAGGTGCAGTTGCAGCTACTGGAAACAGTCACCATAGAGGTGGTGCAGGAGTTTCACTTAACGAAGTTGTATTCATGCCCTATGATGGTTATATGGGAAATAAGGTTAGCACAATTGATTATTTCAGACGGTTACTAGAAGATAACAGTAGTGGTGTTGATCTTCCTGCGGCTGTGATTTTAGAGACAGTTCAGGGAGAAGGAGGAATCAACGTCGCAAGCTCAAAGTGGCTTCAATCATTACAAGAGGTATGCCAAGAATTTGGCATTTTGATAATTGTTGATGACATCCAAGTTGGATGTGGAAGGACTGGAAGTTTTTTTAGTTTTGAAGGAATGGGAATTGAGCCAGATATTGTAACACTTTCAAAATCATTAAGTGGTTTTGGATTACCTTTTTCACTGTTGTTGTTAAAACCAGAATTAGATCAATGGAAACCTGGTGAGCATAATGGGACATTTAGAGGAAACAACATGGCATTTGTAACTGCCAAAGCTGCAATCGAGCAATATTGGACTACCTATGAATTTGAAAAACACATTGCCTTGAAATCAAATATTCTTAAAAGCAGACTGGAAGAAATATCTTCAAAGTTTCCAATCTCAGACATCCAAGTACGTGGAAAGGGCATGATATACGGAATTGACTGTATATTGGAAAATCTGGCTAGCGAAATTCGGCAAAAATGTTTTGAAAACGGATTAATATTGGAGACATGTGGGTCCGATGATCAGGTGGTAAAACTCCTTCCCCCTTTGAATATTTCTGAGAACAAATTACACAAAGGATTGAATATTTTGGAAAAAAGTATTGCTGAAATTGTGCAAGAATCTAATTTTGACAAAAAATTGACAGCAGAGGTCGTGCAAAATTGATTGTCAGAAATATTGATTCTTTGTATGGCACCAAACGACAAATTGATTCTAACAACTGGTCAAGCACAAGATTGCTGTTAAAAGACGATAACATGGGATTTTCATTCCACCAGACAATCGTACATCCTGGAACTGCAACTAGGATTTGGTACAAAAATCATCTAGAAGCAGTATATTGTATAGAAGGTACCGGTGAAATTGAAGAAGAAGATGGCACCAAACACAATATTTCTCCTGGAACAATTTATGCATTAGACAAACATGACAAACACACACTAAGAGCGTTATCAAAAATGACAATGATCTGTATTTTTAATCCTCCGCTTTTAGGTCCTGAAACTCATGATAGTCAGGGAGTTTACCCTTTGTTAACAGAGAAATAAAATGTCTCAGATTAATTCAAACTATGATTTTTATCCGACACGCATTAATTCCAAATCAAAAATTATTTCTAGAACTGATCCTGTGGTATACTCTAGTTCCTTTTCATCATTGACTGAAAAACAAGTGGACTTTTTTAAGAAAAATGGATATCTCATATTTGAGAACCTCTTTTCATCAAAGGAAGTATCCGCATTACTTGATGAGCTTAAATCTTTATCAAAAGACAGTTCAAAAATTTCTTTTCCACAGTTTATCCTAGAAGAAACAAAAAAAGATGTACGTTCTATATTTGAAATTCATAAATTAAGTAAACTTTTTGGTAGACTTTGCAGGGACAAGAGAATTATGGATGTGGCCCAACACATCTTGGGAAGTAAGGTATACATTCATCAATCAAGGGTAAATCTAAAACCGGGATTTGATGGAAAGGAATTTTACTGGCATTCTGATTTTGAAACTTGGCATTCTGAAGATGGTATGCCAAATATGCGTGCTATATCTTGCTCTATTAGTCTCACAAAAAATTATGAATTTAATGGACCTTTGATGGTTATTCCGGGATCACATGAGGAATTTGTTTCATGTTCGGGTACCACTCCTGACAAACACTACAAACAATCTCTCAAAAGGCAAGAGGTGGGTACGCCAGATAAGGAAATTCTTGAAAAGATGGTGGAAAAAGGTGGAATTGTCTCGGCCAAAGGGGATGCAGGTTCTGCCATCTTTTTTGATTGCAATATTATACATGGCTCCAATGGAAATATTTCCCCCTATCCAAGAAGTAATGTTTTTTTTGTATTCAATAGTGTTAAAAATCAATTGACGGCTCCATTTTGTGGATTAGAGCCACGTCCTAACTACATAGGTTCAAGAGAATTCTTGCCATTAGAAAATGTAGAAAATTTCTTGAGATAAAACTAGTATCGTGATGTTTTGATGACTTCAGAAATCTATGCAGTAATATCAATTGTAATAACTATTGGAGCAATTATAGTTGCAAAAATTATTGATTATTACAAGTTTAAAACATTGGATGGCTCCTACAAAGCACTAGTAGTTGTAATACTGTTAATAGTAATTGCAGAAGGCATTTATCTTTCAATAAATTTTGATCTTTTGATCTATGCATTAGAGACGGTAACCTCTCTGAGCGCAATTCTAATTTTTGCTGCATTTGTATACCTAAACAAATTACAAAACGCAGCATCGGGTATAAGCATAGCTTTGAGTACCAACATTCATGTTGGAGACAAGATAGAAATTGAAAATCGTAAAGGCACCATATTCAAACTAGGTTTAACAAAAACAATCATTGAGATGGATAAAGATAAAAGTAGAGTGTGGGTTCCTAACAAAAAATTTGATGAAGTTCTTGTTTCAATTTCTCAAAAAATAAAAACAAAATCTTTGGATTATGATTTACAAAGAAACCCAAATTAATAAGATACTACGACCAATCTGTTGATATTTGATATATTGCAACTACTACAAAATCTAAAATCAATCTAAGAGTTTTTTTATTTTTTAATATCAGACTTTAACTAGAGTTTTTTGTGATTTGTTTTCTGGGTTTGTCCAAATATCTGGGTCTGTCTTTTTACCTTTTTCTCTAATGAATTCCTCTGAATTTGCATTTATTTGCATCAATGTTTTTTTTGTAATCTCCAAGTCTTTTTTAGATATCTTGTCCAGTCCTATGTCTCGCAGCTCTGCTATGCAATCTATTATTGGGTCTACTATTTTCTTGGCCTTTTTTGTTAAAAAAATCAGATTGTTTCTTCGATCTTCAGGATCTGACTTTCGTGTGAGAAATCCGTCCTTTTCCATCCTGTCTATTACTGATACCAGTGTTGGTGCTTCTACAAACATCATGTCTGCAAGATGTTTTTGTGTGATTCCTTCCTTAATTGAAAGCCCAACAATTATTTTCCATTTCCCTCCAGTAAGGCCGAAACGTTCAGTCAGCTCAATGTCTGCTGCTCTCTCCCATGACTTAGCAGATCTTTTCAGCATTAGTCCTATACTGTCTTTGAGATCTAGTGTCTTCATTTTTTATTCTTGTATCCTATCTATCCCTGCTATCTAATCTATATTAGTTAATATGATATTCATTTAAATTATAATTATTAGTACCCTAAGCTTTATTATCTATAGTGCCGTGCTTATGCATAATGGGATGCGGTTTTAGAGATAAACCTGAGTGGCAACATATTACATCTAACGTACGATTTCTGATTTTAACAACATTTGCAATCTCCTTAGTACTCTTATTTGATGGAAACTATGCCTCTGCACAATCCGATATTAGCGGACAAACCATGTTGTCTGAAGATCTAAAAAATGATCCAATTGCACAGGACATTCTAAAAAAGATAGAACAGACCAAGAAAATGATCGAAGATTTACAACAAAAAGAGTATGAACAAAATCAGGCCCAAGAAAACCTTGAAAGAGTTCGTGCCATGTCTGTTGAACGACTTGACGAGAATCTAAAGGAATGGGAGCGACTTTGGGAACAACATTCTTCAAGAAATGCTTTTGATAGTTTTGTAAGCAAGAAACCTGGACATGTTCAGGGAGTATTCTGGGATCAATTTGAATTCAAGGAACAAAAAGTCAAAGCAGGAAGAGATGCAATGAACAAAGTTCTAGCAAATGGTGGAACCATGCAAGCTGCAAAGGATGCATACAATAGAGCAGCAACCACTCACCGAATCGAGCTAATTGAAGTAAACTCCCAATTTAATGTAAAACATAACCTTGCAAATTACAAAGAGCAGCAACTCTTCAATTCTACAGGCCAAATCCATTTTTCTCCGTATACCGCATCAAAACTATCTGAATTTTACTCAGACTATAAGATGCAACCAAACTACATACTAACAAATCCTGATGATGTCAACATACCATCACAAAGAAGTTTGGCAGGGGATGGTAATGTTACTCAATGTGGGGAAGGATATGTTTTGGTATCTCGTATAACATCGGAAAACAAGAATTGTGTTGATAAAAATATTGCCGAAAACTGGGCACGCAATAGTGTTCCAGGTATTATTATTTACAATACTGATATTATTAAGATTTCATCTGATGTGGTAACAAACCCTGCAACTGATTGTGGAAAAGGATATCAAGTAATTTATCAAATTGTGCAGAACAAATATCAATGTGTTTCTGAGTTTGCCGCAAAGAAAATGCTATCTGATAAGACAGGAGAGATTCACACACTAATGGAGTACATTCAGAACAAGGACGAGCAGAAGATAACTTCGGATGAAATTTATAAAATAAACCAACAAATTTTAACAATTAACGAAGACTACGCTATAGCCAATAAAAAAACAGAGTCAAAATACCAAGAGATACTTGAAAATGAAGAGACAGAATTAAAACAACAAATCAGACAAGTCATTAAAGAATACCAAGACAATCCTAATTTCACAAGAGAGGACATGAGCAAATCCATCTCATCTCTAAATGACGCAAACCATGTTGTAAAAGAGAAAATAAATAACGAAAGAGAGAGCGCTTTACTTAAACTTGAATCTGAGCAAAAAAGCAAGATACTAGATACCGTAAAAGGTTATGAGGGCAATCCTGGAGTTAAAATCGATTGGAATGATTATCTTGAGAATACATCAAATGAAAAAGAATCTAAATACAAGCAAAATACCTCCTCTAGCACAAATACATCCAAAGTATCCTATGAAACAAGTAACAACAATGAATTTCTTTTTGATAACCAAACGATACAGATAGAAAATACAAATATAGTAAATTCTTTTGGACAGAAATTAGACAATATTGTGTCAGGTCAAGTTTTGCAGGTTGTAGCTGACATTAAAAATTCTGATGATCTTAATCAAGACTTTGTATACATGCTAGACATTAAAGACAGCCAAGATAATCCAATTCGACCAACACAGTGGATTACTGGTACTCTGATGGCAGCACAGACATTTAATGTTGGACTCTCCTGGATTCCAGAAACATCGGGTGAGTTTACCGCGACAATTTACACTGGAAACAGCATGAGTTCAGTTTCACATGTTGCAGATATTGACATAATCATAAATTAAAAAAATCCTCTTTATGATGAAGATTTAGAAAAAAAGATCGATTTAGTGTGCTACATCCTTAAATGTTAAATGTTCTATGGTGTGAAAATGGTTGATTACTGGTAGGCCTTCTGTTTTACTCTACCTTGGTGGGTCTTTTTTAATTCTGTAAATGTTTCTCTTTGAGATTACAACTGTTTGTTCATCTTGAGTTGTTCCTTCATAATCAACTGCAATTTTTCCAAATTCATCATCTACGTCTTCTTTTTGTGAAATTGTAAATTTTAATTTCAGCACTTGATCTGTGTAAAACGGTTTTAGAAATCTGGTGTTTCTATTTTTCCATTCAGGATCTCCATCTGTTCCAAGAAAAACAATATGGTTTCCATAGATTTGACTTAGTCTGGTGAATTCACCTTCCATCCTTGATAAAATTGCTCTTCCTGAAACCATTTGCTGCTCTCCTTTTTGTTTTTGTTCCAAAAATGCATTTCTTACTCTTGAAAAGTTGAGATATTCTTCTAACTCTTTATCTGAAATACTGCATGTGGAAAAAAAACTGTCTCCAACTTTGAATTCGGAAAATTTTTTCATTATCTATCTTGATTCATCGACACAAAACGTTACTTCTGCTGATGAATCTGCACTATCTGAGACAAGGAAATTCAGTGCATCTGCAATTCGTTGATTGTCCGGTTCTGCTCCTGCAACAGTTCCTGGAAATATGGTGAATATTCTAATTTTGGATTTTAAAACATCACTTAACTCTTGATTTACTGTGGTAGTGAATGGTCTGAGAGCTCCTCTGAATACTTCAACTTGAGCTCTGTGTGTTCCTGTAACTTTGCGACCTACGGGTAAATCTGGCCCAATAATCATTATTGCTCCCTTGGCATCTTTGTATAGTCTGGGATCTTTACTGCCTCCTGGAACAAAATGTTCTAGTGCCCTTTGTGCAACAGTTGCAGGAGTCAAGATGAATTTGGCTGTTAGTTCTTCCCATTTTGCTCTGGTTTGCTCAGTTAATTTGGATATTTCTGGTAGTTTTCCAGTTACATGAATCACTGCTAAAATTTCTCCAATGTTTGTTTTGGCTGTATTTAGCCATCTCTCCACCTCTTCTGGATTTTTAATATCTACTACATGAGCATGAAACTTGCTGCTAATTTGCTCTTGAAGATCTTTTGGTGTCGTTTCTGAAATGAAACATGCTACCTTTCCTCCGTTCTTCTCAATATGCTGAGCCAAAAATTCTACTCTGTCTGCATCTGTCTTGTCAGTGGCATCAATTGTCAGCACAACTGCCTTGCCACCAAAGTCTGGCTGATGGACACCTGGAGTTGTGGTTCCAATGTGTGGCTTTACTGGATAGAAGACTCTGTCGCCTGGAATAACTTTGCCGTTTAAAATTTTTGCAATTTCATCATCGCACAAATTAAGAACTGATTCGGCAACTTGAGTTTGTGACAGAAATTCTCTGTTTGCAATCATGTGTGATGTGTTATTTTGAACCTTTTCTGCAATAGTTTGAATTTTGTTTAGTAGATTTGTAAATGTCTCAGTTAACTTGGAAACGTCTTTTCCGTTTGCTAGTTTTGCAGCGGCTTTTGCAATTCCGTCTTTGACTACGCTGTCATCTTCGCCAAGCAATTCTAATAGTTCCTTGTTGGCCTCATCGACTTCAGTTGGCGAAAGATCTTCAAAACCACTTACCCTCATAAACTCTGCAGCGGCTTTTGGGTAAACTGTCTTGTAAATTCTATCTGAATGCACTGGGCCTGGATTTGTTGCAATTGAAATGATTCCCTTATCTGTTAATTCCCATGACATTGCCTCTGCTAATCTGTTTTTTGCACCTTGAGAAGCAGTATATGGGCTTCTAAACCTGTAAGGTCTTTGCTCTAATGGTCGCTCTTCAGTAAAGAAAGTAGAAATTGTAATTATCTTTCCTCCTTCTTTCATTACTTTGAGTGCTTGAACTGAACCCCAAAATGTTCCAGTAAGGTGTATTCCTACTGTACTTTTAAAATCATCTAGAGGCGCATTTGCAAAACATGTGACAGGACCTGAAACTCCTGCATTATTAATAATATAATCAACTGTTACATTTTCGTTTTTTAGCGTATCAAACATGCCATTCATTGCGCCCTCATCAGCTACGTCTACTCCTGCAAAAATTTTGACTGTTGCACCACTTCCTTGCGGAATTTTTGCCTCTAGTTCTTTTGCTGCTTCTTGGAGCGGCTCTTTTCTTCTACCTAGAATAATGACACTTGCCCCATTTTCAATAAACTTTGTTGCAATGGCTTTACCTATTCCTGTTCCGCTTCCTGTAACCAGAGCCGTTTTGTTTTGAAATTTCAGCATAGATAGATTCTCCAGTCTTTTGTAATATTTAATTTGATTGATCTTAGAGAATGATTATTTCTTGATATCTTTATTTCAATTCCTGACTATCATCTTTTTCTATTTGTTTGGCCCTATCGGATCCATTGAACAAACCTAGAGAACTGGAATATATAGCCAAAAAGAAGCAGGAATCAAAGGCATTCAAGAACTTTGTTCGTGGAATTCACAATAAAACCACCCAGGCGGACTATACGGAATGGCTCAGAAATGACATAATGAAATTTGCTTACTCTGAAAAGATTATCTCCGATCCTGAAGAATACGATGAACTAGTCAAACTGAATGAGGAGCAAATCACTAACT
>JABDKK010000101.1 GCA_013002265.1 Candidatus Nitrosopumilus sp.
ACTTCTTCTAACTGATAAAAGAAATCATCCATGTTCATTTTTCCACTGGATATTCTTTTCATTCTTACATCATCGCCCTCATCTTCTAATCGTTTTGCTAAATCTAAAACGGCTTGAATATCACCCATGCCAAGTAATCTTCCAACAAATCGTGTTGGAGAGAATTTTTCTAAATCATCTATTCTCTCTCCAGTTCCTATGTACATGATTTGGGCACCAGTTGCTGCAGATGCTGCAAGAGCACCACCACCTTTTGCAGAACTATCCAATTTAGTAATAATCACTCCACCCACAGGAATTGTTTTATGAAATGCTTCTGCTTGATTGAAACATTGCTGACCAATTGTACCATCAATTACAAGTAATGCTAGATCTGGATCTGCAACTTTGTTAATTCTATCCATTTCTTCTAAAAGATCTTGTTCTTCTTTATGACGACCAGCGGTATCAATTAGAATAACATCTAATGGTTGCCCTGCAAAATGTTTTAATCCATTTTTTACAATGTTTGGGGAATCTTTGTTGTTTTCTTCTCCATACACTTCAACATTTGATTTTTCACACATTGTTCTGAGTTGAACTAGTGCCCCTGGTCGATACGTATCAGCACCTACTACACCAACTTTGTAACCTTGGCGAGATAAAAATTTGGCAAGTTTTGATGCGACTGTGGTTTTACCACTACCCTGAATTCCTAATAAAATAATTTTATTTTGTTTGCCAGGTTTAAAATCAAATTCAGATTCATTTCCAAGTAATTTTGATAGTTCATCATAGAGTATTTTTACAATATGGTCTTTTCTTGACAAGCCAGGCGGAGGAGTCTCATTTAGAGCACGTTCTTCAAGTTGCTTTGTAATTTCTAAAACTAGGCGTACATTAACATCTGATTGTAATAATGCCCTTTGAACGTCTTTGGATAGTTCCTTGATGAGTTCCTCGTCAATCCCAGAAGATTTTACAATTTTTTTAATTGCATCGCTCAGACTACTCTTTAGACCATCAAGCATGGTAATTCAATTCTGCATCCACTATTTCAAACCTTCCTCGATAGCCATCCCAACTTTTTTTAGATTGATTAATTTTTATAGAATTTTCAAAGATAGGACAGTTAGTTACAAAGGTTTCAGCCTCACCACCTTCAAAATTTAAATTAAAACCAAATTTTTCAGATAAAGTTTTCAATAAAAGTAGATCCGATTTTGTAATAGTTTTTCCCAACCATGAATCATCTAATCCATCTGAGGATACTGTAGTCATTATAAAATTAAACTTTGAATTAATTAATTGATTCATGTATTTTTCTGGTTCTAAATCCCACAAAGGGGCCATAACAATCAAATTTAGTTTTGAGCAAACATTTTCAAATTTATCTTTTTGAAATTTACTTTTAATTCCACCATGAACCAATCCCTCTATCTGGAATTGATCCTTTGCCTTTTGTAATAGATTTTCAATCAGAGTTAATTCAGTTTCAGTGGCATCAGAATCAGATGTACGGGTTAATTGCGGAATATGCATTGTTTCAGATTGTAATTTAGTCCATTTCATGTTTGGGTGATGTAGCAAATGACTTTCATCAGATTTAGGGAATACACTCAACAGACATCTTACATCATGTCCTTGTTTTTTAGCAAGATAAATTGCATATGTGCTGTCTTTTCCTCCCGAAAAAAGAGAAGCTAATTTCATAATCTAAAAAAGATTCAATTTGCTAAATTTTTAAGTTTAATGAAATAGGACGCTTCAATACTCATAATCGTCATCATAAAATCAGACGGCTTTTCCGATAATCATTAGCATCCTTAATCGCTTTTAATGCGCATTATTTTAGTTCTATCCATTACAACCCAGTATTCTACATTTTGACCATTTTCTAATTTACCTTTGACTTCATCATCAATCAAAGATATATCTACAGTCTCAAATGTTTCAGAATCCATTACTTGAATGGTATCACCATTAATTGAGATAATTTGACCAACTTTTTTGTTAATCATTGGAATGTGAATTTGCATGCTGACTGGTCCCACATGAGGTCTTTTTTGACCATCAAAAATTCCTTGACCTACAATTCTTGCTTTTGCTGCACCGTGCTTACCTGGTTTTGATGTATCATATTCTACAATTTTACATGGCTCACCACTAGGTTGATCTGAGTGTGGCAAGAGAATGTATGAGCCGATTTTCAAAGAACCAAGATCAGAAGGTTTACTCATGAAAAACAGTTTTTGGTCGAATATTTAACTTTTCTACTTTAGTTGATCAAGAATTGAGAGACTCATTAAATTGGTCATCACCATTCCTTTTCGATTAATTTCTCGTCTAGTTTGATCACAGTATTTCTTTACGCTTTGATGACTCTTCTCACTTGCAACTTCAATCACCACTATATTTTCTGAATATGGAAATGTAAATTTTGAAGTGTTTAGACAAAATGTATTCATATTTCCTAATCCAGCTATCTCAATTTTCTCTCTTTTTAATAATAAACTTGCAATTTCTTCTAAATCATCACCTTCATCACCATACTCCAAATAATAAACTGAGACAAAATTTGTCTCACCTTCAACTTCTCTTTGAAATAGATCATCTTTGATGTTAAAGACAAATGAAGTTTTTTCTTGATTGTATTTTTTAAGATCTTTGGAAATTTGTTCACTATCTTTGAATTTGGCTAAAATGTAATGATTGGTGGAATCAGAAAAGTAGGGTTTACTTTCTGAAGAAAAAGTACCTGTAACGAAATATAATTTTTCAATATTTTTGGAATTAATCCAAGATTCTTTTAGTTCAACAGATTCATGATTGTGTAGATATGGTGCACAAACATATCCAGAATAAGACAGAGTTAGTTCTGACACGACGATCTGAACTTTATTTTTGGGTATTTATGCTTTAGAGATCCAATCGATCTAAATAAAAAATCATCTACGATAGTTTTTTAATAGTAGAGAACTTCGTTTTCTTGTCCCGTGGTAGCTCAGCCTGGTAGAGCTTCCGGCTGTAGTTGTTGGCTTTAGATGGCTGACCGAAAAACAGCATATCAGGCATACAGAAACCGGGTTGTCGGTGGTTCAATTCCGCCCCGCGGGACCACATATTTTTTAAAACAATATTAAAAATAATAAAAAGATAGACTAGTTTAAGAAAACAAAGATGAAATCTTAAATTAAAAAATTTGTTGCCTATGCTGATTTTTTGACTTTTTGGGCTGCTGGTCCTTTTTGACCTTCGCCTACTTCAAACTCGACTTTATCGCCTTCGTTAATGAATCCGTCAACATCTGATTTGTGAACAAACAGATCGTCTCCACCTTCTCTTTCAATAAAACCAAAGCCTTTGGTTCGGTTGAACCATTTTACAGTGCCTTGTTCTGACATTACCCTAAAACAGAATATTCACTATATTAACTAAAGCATCAAAACAAAATAAAGTTACACGTGAAAATTAAAAATCTTTTGCAATGTGCTTGTTATCTTTAAGCCATTCAACTTGCGGGATTGTAAATCTCCAAACAATATCACCACGTTCATCCTCTTTGAAATCCCAAGGAGCAATAATTACAATATCATTATCTCTAATCCATACTCTTCTCTTCAGTTTACCTCGGATTCTTCCCCGACGAGTGATATTATCATCACATTTTATCATTACATTTTCTCCCCCCATCATTTTTAAAACACGTCCAAAGAGTTCACCCTCTTCAGGCAATCGAATTTCTTTTAGTGCACTCTCATTTTTTACTTGGCGCTTACCCATATCACGTATTTCCATAATCAGCATATAACTGGTATGGTCATCAAAAGAGGGAAATTAATACAGATAAGCACAAGAGATTTTTATCAAGCATGATAAAAAAATGCATGGAATTTAGATGCATTGATGAGTGCTCTCAATGCTGCATTGAAAGAGAGTATTATCCAAGTAAAAAATTTGGCAAAATAGGAGTGTTGGTTCTTCCAGAAGAAAAAGAAAGAATCGAGAATCTTGCAATTAAAAATAATTTAGAAATAAAGATTTTGCCAAGAATAGGCGTTTCTGAAAACGAAAACAAATTTCTGATAAATATTTTAGCATATCAATTAATGGGCACTGAAAAAAACGGGAACACATGTCCATTTTTAGATACAGACAGCGGAGATAAATCACCCCATGGCGGATTCCCGTGCAAAATATACAATGAAAGGCCTTTCGCATGTAAGGCATATCCTTTGATTGAATCAGAACCAATCACACTGGATCAAAAATGTAAATTTTGTAAAGAGCATGGGAGTGCAAATGGAAATCTAAATACTGAAACTGAGGCACTTTTAAAAATTAAAGAAAGAATGATTCCAAATGAACAGGTCATCTGGAGATATGCAACGAACGTTGGAGAGATAGAAGATCAAAAAATATTGGAATCAGGGTGGATTTTAGAGGAATATAAATAGTAAATATGGGGACAAGTGTAAATGAAGTCAAAAATTCAAAAGGCAGTTTGGTGCACACGGTAAATCAGATTTAAGATTTGCAGAGTTTTGACTTTAGGGGATTTAAAAAATAAATCACATGCTTGTTTAATTTTATTTTCACGGTTTTTCCTCATCTAATTTTACATTTACTTACTAACACACAATAAGTCAGACTTTGGAAATACTAATTTCTGTATTGACTTGTCTTGATTTAGAAAATGAAAATGAGAAGCAGAGAATCATTTATTTTTAAAACAGGTTAATGAAACTCGATAATGTGCTTCAGCATCCAGCAATAACACTCAATTTTTTTACATTATAAAATTTTGTAAGCACCTATTCAACTAGGGGTTTATCACAGCACGCCCAATGATTTTTCGGGCTTTAAGATCTTCAAGAGCAGTGTTTGCATCATCCAACGAATATCTTTTTGAGATTACTGGATTGATTGTGCCCTTTCGTGCGAGATCAAGCAGTTCCACCATATCATTGTAATTTCCAGTATACGCGCCTTGAATGATAATGGATTTTAGAGGAATTGTTACAAGAGATAATTCAATAGAGCCACCAAACAAACCAACAAGAACCAAGTTACCACGTTTTCTAAGAATTGCGAAGTCTAGTTTTGCAGTTGGAGGAGCATTAACAAAATCAACAACGCTATCTGCACCCTTATCATTACAGATGGACATTATCTTTTTAGCTGTTTCAGGATCTTTGGAATTTACTGTAAAATGCGCACCCATCTCTTTTGCTGTTTCTAATTTTTTATCATCCAAGTCAACACAGATAATCTTAGCATCAGTGATAGAGGATGCAATTTGTACGCCCATCAATCCCAAGCCACCAGCTCCAACAATTACAATAAATTCAGGTGAATTTTGGTTTGCTTTTTTGATAGCAGTGTAGGCAGTAAGTCCAGAACATGCAAGTGAAGTGGCAGCATCTGGGTCAACACCGTCAAGTTTTGCTAAATACTTTGAATTTGGAATGAGTGCATAATCAGAATAACCCCCATCTTGGAAAACGCCCATAGATCTTGGGGCATCACAGAGATTTTCATCTCCAACTTTACAAGCAGGACATTCACCGCATCCAAC
>JABDKK010000123.1 GCA_013002265.1 Candidatus Nitrosopumilus sp.
CACTATGAGATGTAGAAGGAGCAATTCCTGTTTCTTTAGTTGTGGTTTTCCAAAGAACATCATCTTTGAATACTTTGATTGTGTCAGGAATAGTACCATTTCCTCCAATTCCATAAAATGATCCCAAATCGACAATAGTTAATTTTGTTTTAGGATCTTCAAAAATTCCCACTGAGCTGTCTACAACAGAAAATACACTCATGGATTGGACTCTGAAATTTCTTGTACATTCAAAATTTTTTGTGTTATTCAAATTGTCACAATCTAGTTCAGTATCTACCTCTTCAGAAAATGACTTTTCAATACCTATGAAAAGAAATAAGGAAAGTAATAGAAATAATGAAACAGTTTTCATGGTTCTTTCAAATATTATTAGTTAAAGGGATTTTCGAAATATCCATTTGCAAGTAACACTATTAATGCTAAAGGTATCCCAACACCCACTAGAATTCCTACCAAAACTAAATGGTCTCTATCCATTATAAGAAATATTACATTTCAAGTGTTTATTACTTATCATCTTTACAAATGTAAAGTCTTGAATGATTTGTTCTATTAATTCACTATAACTTCAGTAATCATCCCAGCTTCTGCATGCTCTAAAATATGACAATGCATTACCCAATTCCCAGGATTTGAAAATTCAACTAGAATATCTACAGTTTTTCCAGTGGGAACCAACACAGTATCTTTCCATGCAAGATTTTCATTTTGGACTCCATCTTCAGAAAGAACTAAGAATCTTTGACCATGCAAATGTATTGGATGCTGCATAGGGTGATCAGATTCAGGATTGTTAAATAATCTAATTTTTTTAATATCGCCTACATTTGCTGTATAATCAATATCAAATCCCTCATTTCCAGTCAAGACATCTCTCAGAATCCAACGTGTGTTTTCATCATTTGATATTGCATTCATCATTGGCATTTCATCCTCCCACTCAATTAAAGGCAAATTATTACCATGTGTATTCATTTCCATAGAATGTGATTTGTCAGAATTCATGGATTGCATTTGTTCATGTTCTTCCAAATCTATAGAATCATCATTTCCTGAATCCTTCATATGTTCTAAAGATGTTTTTACGTCAAATTCTAGTTTCAAATCAGGTTCTACTGTAAAATATTTCCTGAATTGATCTATTTCATCTACAACCTCAATGTTTGTTACAAGATTATCAAAATCATAATTCTTTATTTTGTCTGATGGAATTACAGAAATTGTTCCAAGTTTGTATGATTTTTCTGGAGTGGAATGCATGATAGAATATTTACCTGTTTTATCAAACATAACATCTACAATTCTTCTTTCAGAAGATGCCAAGATTACAGAGTCTACAAACTCTTGCTTTTCATAATTACTAGCATCATCTGCAACAAGTTTGAGTTTGTGCTGTTCAATTCCAAAATCAAAAACTCGAGTGTTTGCAGTGTTTGTCAGATATAATCTAGCAGTGTCTCCTTGTTTTACTTGTAATGAATATTCAGTATTACCATTAATCATCATGGTGTTTCCAAATCGTCCCATTAGAGTATGGGTTGCAATTTCTAAATCATATTCTTCAAGATTTCCATCAGAAATTAAGATGTCATCTAAGATAAGTGGGATTTGAAGGGTTGTAGGTACTTTGTCTTTTGATTCAACCAAAATATTTCCATACAATCCCAAATCCATTTGCATTTCAGTTCTTACATGAGGATGATAGAGAAACATGCCAGAATCAGGAAACTTTAGTTCATACTCAAATGCATCTCCAGGCAATACAGGATCTTGTGTAATTCCAGGAACACCGTCACTAGTATAATCTAGCCTTAATCCATGCCAATGAACTGTTGTTGGAAATTCAAGGTCATTTTTGAAATTAACAGTAATTTTGTCACCTTGGGAAACTAGTAACAACGGACCTGGGGATTCTTGATTATATCCTAACATTTCAAAAGATTTTCCATCAACATTTTTGACAATATCACTAGCAACTAGATCAAATTGATCATTATTTGATAAAGTGATTACAGACATGTCTGAAACTAGTTTTGTTGAATCTATTTTTTGTTGTATAAAGGAGTCTTGTTCTAAAATGGCAATCTTTGGATTTTCAACATTTGGTGATGGGGAGTTAATTCCATATAATGAAAATCCAATGCCAACGGCAACAATTCCAATTGTCCAAAAAATTGCTGCCCTGTCAACCGTGTTCGTCAAAACTTACCTGTAAAAATTCCACTGACAAAGTCAACCATCGAAAATACTACTTGCTCAAATGTATGTATCAAGAAATTCTCTTCAAATCCCTTACCATGTGAATGCGAATCCATTAGATCTATCGTAGCATGAGGGTAAGCATATGCTAGTGAAGTTATTCCAAATGAAAAAATCATGACAAATAAGATTCCGAAAAAAATCTCTTCAACAATTTTTTAAACTAAAAGGGGAATTTAACTTTTGAATCTTTGAAATTGATAGTTACTTCTTTACAATTGTAAAGTACCTAAATTAAGTATCAAAAAAAATAGGCTAAGTATGAGTAGCACGTATTTTGAATATAGAATATCTTGTTTTTTCTAAGGGTGAAAGTTTAAATTGAAAATGAAAAATAATATTGTTGCACGACATCTGTTTATTGGAAGCATTGCAATTTTTCTAACATTTGTTTTTTGGTTAGCTCATTTTGAATGGCATGATGAAATGCGATTATGGCGTGCATTTGGTGATGCAGGATATGCACTATTGTTTGTGACTCTAATAATTGGGCCTCTAATCAAGTTGTCATCGCGTTTTACATTTTTGTTAACATGGAGAAGAGAGATAGGGATATGGTTTGCAGTTTTAGCAGTAACTCATGGACTTTTAATTGCTCATGGATGGGCAAATTGGGACGTTGCAAAATTCTTTGGATATGAATTCATCCCACAATTAGGTCGAATTGCAAGAATAGAGCCTGGTTTTGGACTTGCTAACACCTTAGGATTTGTTGCATTTCTGTGGATTGTAATACTGGCATTTACCTCGTCGGATAGAGCAATGAGGTGGTTAGGTGCATCCCCTTGGAAATGGATTCACACTGGTTCACACATTGTATTTTATCTAGTTGCAATTCACACTTCGTACTTCCTTTTCATACATTATACGGAATCATTTCATAAATCAGTACCACCTCAAAGTACGTTTGTAATACCGTTCATTCTGATGAGTGCAATTGTACTTGGGTTACAGATTACTTCATACATCAAAACAGTCAAATCAAAAAATCGAAGAATACCTCAAAAATAATGCATTATCTTGATATTGACTTCTTCTTGAAAACTTTTTAGTAAAAATGACTAATTCTCATACATATTCAAAATTTTCTCAGAATTTATTATTGAAATTAAAAGTTCTCACATTTACTTCTGGTGCAGTTATCATGGGTTTAGAGATTGTTACAAGCAGGATATTGATTCCTGTATTTGGAAGTACAATTTACACATGGGGAAGTTTGATTGGAGTAATTTTAAGTGGTTTAAGTTTAGGATATTATTTTGGAGGAAAACTATCTGACAAACATCCTAAATTTGAAAAAATATGCGGGATTGTTTTTTCAGTAGGCATATTCATCGTAGGGATTCCTTTTTTTGCAACATCAGTTATTGATTTTTCTCAATATGTAATTTCTGCACCACAATACACAACATTACTTGCAACCTTTTTACTCTTGATGTTTCCTTCTGTTTTGCTGGGATTTGTTTCTCCTTATGTAATCAAACTTGGAACAAGTTCATTACATAATGTAGGGAACATTTCAGGAAATCTTTATTCTCTTGCAACTGTAGGAAGTATTTTTGGAACATTTACCACGGTTTTTGTATTAATTCCTAATCTTGCAGCAAATCAAATTATCTTTGGCCTAGGAATTGCATTGATAGGAAGTTCTTTACTTGGTCTTAAAATTTCACCAAAAATTATTGCATTAGCAATAGTGGCAATTTTGATTATTCCGTGGTCTTCATTGTCAATTAACACAATATCTCATAATGGAACTCTTATCTTTGAGAAAGAGACTCTTTTTAGTCACTTGGATGTTGTTGAGTATGGGGACAATAG
>JABDKK010000134.1 GCA_013002265.1 Candidatus Nitrosopumilus sp.
ATCTATGTTACCAAGCCCAAACCAGGTATCATAAGATTTGTCAATATTGTGAACATAGATAGACATGAAGGAAAGTTTGAAGATGCAAAAGAGAAATACCTACAGGCAAAACTATTGGCTGATAACACTGATGAAATTAATGAAGCGATTAAAAGTCTTCCCAATGTATAAATCAGCCAAACTATCCTAAAATCATTTCAAAATAATTAATTCAAAAGTATGCTAAACCCTGTAATTTTTTAATATTGTAGGAAATGAGAAATCGTTGGCATTGCACCAATCAGCCAAGTTTATCCCTATTCATAGATATCATAGCTCATTTTTTGGACTTTTCCTGTCTTTTTACCTCCTCCTCAACTATCCTTAGTTGTGCAAAGAGATTTTTTGGTAACTACATGGTCTGAACAATAAATCTTTTGTTTGATTGTTTTTCTAACTCTGCAGTACCTTAATCTGAATAATCATTGTTTGAGACTAATTAATTTGATTTGGCATTTACTGTACTTGTGGATTTTAAATTATTCACCCTTCAACTTCTATATCTTTTTGAAGATCATCAGGTAATCCAATCCACCACTCCTTTAGATTTTCAGACACTGTGAGAAAAGATCCTTGGTCAGTAATAGATCTGTTGGTAAAAACTTCAAAGCATTTGTTTAAGAAAAAATGACAAAACCTAGTCTTTTGCATATCTGATTTGAGATTCATCTTCTGAACTTTTGATTTTAATCACTAGCGTGTCTCCTAATTTGTTGAATACTCTTTGACGTTTCTCATTGGTCAAAATCCAGCCCAGTATAACATCAATCGGAAGCAAAAAAGATTTTCCAAAACTACTAATCAGCACTCCCTTCAGGGTTGGACTGTTTCCAAAAATATCTGTGACTTTGAGATTGAGAATTTTTTTGCCAAGTGTTTGACCTGTTTTGTACTCTAGGATTGTCCAATATGAAAAGAAAATAACGCTTGATGGTATGTATTGAATGCTCTCAAACCAAAACATTTCATAAGATGATTCAAAATCTATGGTTCCAAAAGTGGCTAAAATCAGAGATGTTGAAAAAATTGATATTGTGATAAAATCAATCATCCATGCAAGAAATCTATCTGTCCATTTTGCAATAACCACATTTGATGATAAATTAGAATCCGTAGTGCTCATACGATAAATGATTTGTTCAAATTAATAAAACATGTTAGTCTGTGGTTGGTACAAAACACATCATAGTAGATTTATCATCGTAAATTAATGATAAATCATGAAAGCAAAATTTGCAACCTCGTGTAATTCATGTGGCGATAAAATCCAACCAGGAAAGGAAATTGCAAAAAACAAAGATGAAGAATGGGTTCATAAGCACTGTGCCGAAGACTCAGAGGGACTGCCCTAGAAATTAATAGCCTCTTTCTTAATTAAACTTGAAGTATTTTTGGTTTCTATTAACCCTCTTGACGTATTGCTGTGGACTCTGAGAAGAAATGAGAAGGATGTTGTAAAACTGTATAGTACTCTGTCTCCTATAATGCAGCTGGCAACTGGTGGAAACATGCTGAATTTTGGCATGTGGGATTCAAAACACAACGAACCACAATCTGCTCAGAAAAACCTGTGTTCAAATTTTGCAAATATTGCAGAACTGAATTCTGCTAGAATGATACTTGATGTGGGTAGCGGGCTATCTGCACCTGCAAAATATTGGAAAAGCATTTTCGATAACCTACTGATTTGTTGCGTCAACATTAACTACTCTCAACTGCATTCCTCAGAAAAACAAAAAAACATTGAATTTTTGAATTCGTCCTCTACCAGGCTACCCTTTTCTAATGGTTCTGTTGATAGGGTCCTTGCATTGGAATCTGCTCAGCATTTCAAACCCTTTTCGGAATTTATTGGTGAATCAAAGAGAGTACTCTCTGAATCTGGTCTGCTTGTCTTGGCCATTCCTATAACTATTAACAATCCGTCATCGGCAAAACTGGGCATTTTGAAATTTACCTGGTCTTCAGAACATTATGATTTGGATAAAATTCATCAAATGATAGATGATGGGGGATTCGACATTTTAGAAGAAAAACTAATTGGCTCATCAGTTTATGAGCCTCTTGCGAACTATTACGTTGAACACCGAAACGATTTGAAAAAACTGATCTCTGAAAAATATCCAAACTATGTTGAAAAAATTCTGTTTAAATCTCTTGAAAAAATGAAAAGGGCTTCAGAAAAAAAGATTGTTGACTATGCTTTAATTAAATGCAGTCTAAAATAAGATGAGGTCTTTCTAAACGCGGTTGGTCTAAGGCATCAATCTAAACAAATTTGAGACAACTCTGGAAATTAACTAGGTTTTTATTTTTGATATGTTGCCTAGTATATCATGTCAAACTCTGAGATTCTGAAATTATATGGCGAAAAATGCAACCAACTTCTCAATGAATCCGAGATCCGATTTGCTGGAATTGTAGATGTTGATGGCAAGTTAATTGCAGGTGGATTCAAAGAAGGACTAGTTCCTTATGAGAATGACGAGACCCGATTGCAGTCATTTTTAGAATTTGTTTCAAAGGCATCAATCAGAAAAGAATTCGACGAAAGCCTAGGCCCAATCAATTACTTGGCTGCAAGACGTGACAAAGCAGTTTTAGTGAGTTTCCCATTCCCAGTAACAAAAATCCTCTTGTTGATCTCAGCAGAACCAACAGTAAATATTGAAAATTTAGCTAATAAGGTTGTAGAAATTTTTACTGATGTAAAATAACATACAAAATATGCCAAAACCTTAAATCAAAAATCACAAAGGTCCGCTATGAATAAACTCTTCCTATGCCTATCTGCAATAATAATTTCCGTTTCCTTTGCATCCTCTAATGCTGAGATCCAAAACGTCTCCACTAACAAATCACTATATCATTTTGGCGATTCATTAATAATTTCTGGAAGTGTCTCTTATGACTCCTCTATCCCCTCTATAATTCTCCAAATAATTACACCTAGTGGGAATGGATTGGCTCACATCGATAGCATTACGCCTAAAAGTTCTGGTGGTTTTTCAAAGACGATTAATGTAGGCGGACCAACTTGGTCTGAGGATGGTAAATACACAATAAAACTTACCTACGGAGAAAGTTTTGAAAAAATCATTCAGTATGAAAACTCTTTTTCAGAACCTGAGTCCGAATCTACTCCTGATAAAACAAAATCCCCTCCTACTGCCGCTCCTGTAACCATTCCAACCAAGCAACCATCCACTGATCAAGATCAATTTGAAGAAGAGATTTTCCGTGGTGTCAATCCAAAAATGAAATTATTTGGATTCCCCTCCTTTGATAAATCTCCTCAATACTACATTGACAGATACAACACAAAGCCGCAGTACAAATCTTGGTTTGATTCACAATTTCCAAACTTCTCAATTAACGAAGTTGTAGGATACAAAACAACCCATGTTGAGAATTTCCCCTCCTTTGATAAATCTCCTCAATACTACATTGACAGATACAACACA
>JABDKK010000157.1 GCA_013002265.1 Candidatus Nitrosopumilus sp.
CCATATGCATTTGCCAATTTGTTAATTTCCATACTATCATTAGCATTACTTAGTTTAATCTTAAAAAGGCTAAGTTCGCGATATACAGTTTTGTGTTCATCTAGATGCTTGACTTCTACAGTATCAATCATTTTATCTAGTTGTTTTACAATTTGTTCAACTTGCTTTTCATCACCATATGTGGTAATAGTCATTCTGGAATAGTCAGGATTTTCAGTTACACCTACTGAGATGCTATCGATATTAAAATTTCTTGACCTGAAAAGATGAGTTACCTTAAACAAGATTCCTGGTTTGTTTTCAACTAAAATAGAAAGTATTGCCCACATTTTTTATCACTATGAAGGCAATATCATATCCGAAAGCGAAGTTCCTGGTGCGACAAATGGCAATACGTCTTCTTCAGGATCAATTGGAATATCAATTACTGTTGCAACATCACTGTTTAATGCAGTCTTGATTGCTTTGTCAAGCTCATCCATTGACTGTGCTCTAATCCCTTGGGCACCATATGATTCTGCCAATTTAACGTAATCAGGACATTTCCCTTGATCAACGCCTATCATCCTTCTATCATAAAAAGTTCTCTGCCATTGAGCCACCATTCCCAATGTAAAGTTGTTTAAAAGAAATACAATTACTGGAATGTCCTCTAAAACTGCAGTTGCAAGTGAATTTTCGGTCATGCTAAAGCTTCCATCACCTGCAATATCCACAACAGGAACATCAGGTTTTGCGACTTTGGCACCTATTGCTGCAGGAAATCCCCAACCCATAGTTCCAAGTCCAGTTGAGCTAAAAAAAGTTCCAGGCTGAATTACATCATAAAATAATGAAGCCCACATTTGGTGTTGCCCTACCTCAGTTGTCACAACAGACTCTTTTGGTAATAATTCTCGAAGTTTTCTTAAAATTTTTGCTGCGCCCATTTCACCAGGGTGAAGTTTCAAGTTTTCTTTCCAATAGGCCTTTGTTTCTTTAACATGGTTAAGCCACGGAGTCTCCTGAGATTTCTTTATTGAACGCTGTAAAAGCAATTTCACCATAATTCTAAGGGAAGATCTGACATCGCCAACTACTGCAATTGAGGTTGTTTGGTTTTTACCAATCTCTGCGGGATCAACATCCATATGAATAATTTTTAGTCTTTTCTCAAAGGCCTCAAATGTTCCAACTGATCTATCTGAGAATCTAGTACCAATTGCTAAAACACAATCAGCTTCTGCCATCATCCTATTTGCCTCTGCATGTCCATGCATTCCAATTGGCCCTAAAGATAGCGGATGTGTTTCTGGAAATGCACCTTTGCCTTTGAATGTAGTGACAACTGGGAGCATCAATGTTTCAGCTATTGCTTGTAATTCAGCAAATGCCGAGGATATGATTGCACCACCACCAGCTAAAATTATAGGTTTTTCTGAATTAAGTACCATATCAATTGCTTTTTCAACTGCAACAATATCAGGATCTACCCAAGGATTATATCCTTGAATTTTAAATTCATCAGGAAAAGTCATTTGTGCTTCATTTTGTTGAACATCTTTTGGAACATCAATTAGTACGGGGCCAGGTCGTCCAGTTTCGGCAATATAGAATCCTTTTCTTACTGCCATTGGAACTTCTTCAGCACTTCTTGGTTGAAATGCATATTTTACAACAGGATTTGCCATTCCAATTATATCACTTTCTTGAAATGCATCACGTCCAATCATTGCTACTGGAACTTGACCAGTTACTGCGATCATTGGAGCCGAATCAGCTTGAGCAGTTGCAATTCCGGTTAAAATGTTAGTAGCGCCAGGTCCAGAGGTTGCAAAACAAACGCCAGGTTTTCTACTTACTCTGCCAAAACCATCAGCCATATGTGCTGCAGATTGTTCATGTCTAACCAAAATATGCCTAATATCACATCTAGCAAATTCATCATACATTGGAAGATTTGCACCTCCCGGTAAACCAAATACTTGTTTGACGCCTTCTTTTTCCATGGCCGTCATCAAAGCCTTTGCACCTGTCATAGTTTCCATTTTATTCATCAAATCAATCGCCATAATTTTAATGTGTTAAAATTAAGCACACTTTACAGTAGAATGCCAACTAACAATTCTTTGTCAAATTGTCCGGTAATTTTTGTGCTCATTGAAATCAAAAAAGCAACCATTTGATAATTAATAAAGATTGTCAAAGAAATAATCGTGATTTTGGTCATTATTTTACATAAGACTTAAACTGATAATTTTCATATTTGAAACGAGAGTTTTGACAGATAATGAAGAGATAATAAGAATAATTGAAACACTCTTTGAGTCTGGAATATCAAAGGATCTGACAAAGCTTAAAGACATACATCTAGATGATTCAAGATTTTCAAGTTTTAGTGATTTACCACCATATGATCTTAAGGACTACAAAAACACAATAGAGTTAGAAGAACTTCGATTTGTTAGTATTTCAGATTATTCTTACGAGATTAAAAATCCTAAGATCAGTGTTTTTGATGATACTGCCATTGTGGCGCTTGAATTAACTCAAAAAGGAATGTTAGTGGATAACAAAGCTTACACTGGAGAGCACATGGTGATTAATGGTCGGGCTACATTTGTTTTGGTAAAACAGCCAACTTGGAAAATTGCGCATATTCACCTATCAAAAATCTAGACAATAATTCTAGTTTTGATTAGGTTTGTTTGATTTGTTTTGATTAGGTTTGTTTGATTTGTTTTGATTAGGTTTGTTTGATTTGTTTTGATTAGGTTTGTTTGATTTGTTTTTAGATTCCTCATTTACTAGTTTTTTGTAAAGAGAGAATGCTTTGTCAACATTTTGATTTCCATGAACAATAGAGCGTACTGCTCTAATCATTGCTACAGGGTGATCGGATTGCCAAATGTTTCGCCCCATATCAACACCTACAGCGCCTCCTTTGATTGAATTGTATGTTAATTGTAATGCATCTCTTTCAGGAATTTTCTTACCACCAGCTACAATTATTGGAACAGGACATGATTGAACTACTTTTTCAAAATTTTCACAATAGTAAGTCTTTACAATATGTGCACCTTGCTCTGCTGCGATTCTACATGCTAATGAAAGATATCTTGCATCTTTTCCTAGTTCTTTTCCTACAGCAGTAACAGCCAATACAGGTATCCCATATTTTGTGGCCTCACTTACCAGTTTGCCAAGATTAACAATAGTCTGATATTCATATTTTGAGCCAACAAAGATAGACATTGCAAGGGCACTTGCGTTTAATCGAATTGCATCTTGAATGGAGACAATAATATCTTCTTGAGATAAATCATTCCCAATAATGCTTGAACCACCAGAAACTCTCAATACCATCGGAGTGTTAGTAGTTGCTGGAACTGAGGTTCTTTGAACACCACGTGTAAGCATCAAAGAATCACAGTGTTTCAATAACGGACCAATTACTTTTTTAGGATTTTCTAATTTTTCAGTAGGTCCAAGAAAGTACCCATGATCAACTGCAAGCATTAAAGCACGGTTATTTTGCGGTTTTATGATATTAGAAAGTCTATTTTCTAACCCCCAATCCATATCTCTTCGATTTTGAAAGAATAGAAATACCTTTCTTAAGCCTTTTTATTTTCTGATAATTATTTTCATCGCATTTTTACCTGTACGTGCATGATCAAATGCTTTTTGAGAATCTTCAATACTGTACGTATGGGTGATTAGTTGTTTAACATCTATCTGAGAGTTCTCAATTAGTTCAAGTGCAGATTTTGTATCTTGATCTGAAGCAGCATAGCTTGTTACAAGTGTGATTTCTTTGGAGTAAATTTTATTCATATCTAATTCTAATAAAGCACCCTTTGAAGGAACACCAAACATCATAACCACACCTCCTTTCCTAACTACATCTATAGCATCATCAAGTGCCTTTAAACTACTAGTTGCAACAATAGCAACATC
>JABDKK010000163.1 GCA_013002265.1 Candidatus Nitrosopumilus sp.
GAATTGGTTGCAACTAAAACAAAAAAATCAGCATCTAAAAAAACTCTAAAAAAGACTCCTAAAAAAACCAGTGCTGAAAAAACTACAAGACCATCTAAAAAAACTACAAAAAAAGCCATCAAAAAAACTACAAAAAAATCAACCAATAAACGAACCAAAGTAATATGCATTTCACATAAAGAAGATGCTGATGGAATTAGTTCTGCAGCATTAATTAGGCAAGCATTTGGAGGAGATGCAATTCTTGTTGATTATCCTGGACAAATGGATGCATTACGTCAAGTGGTTCTAGATGAAAAACTAAAATCGCTATACATTTGTGATTTGGGATTAAGCAAAAAAACGCAAGATGAATTTATTGAAATTATGACTAAGTTGAGAAAAAGTAAAGTTTCAGTTACATACATTGATCATCATGATATTGATCCAAATGTTGTAAAATCTTTACAGAAAATAAAAGTAAAAGTGATTCATAACATAAATGAATGCTCTGCAGTTTTAGTTTACAATGCTTTCAAATCAAAACTCAATGATCATGCAACATTTGTTGCAACTTGTGCTGCTATTACTGATTACATGGAGGATAGACCAATTGGTTCAAAACTATTGCAAATCTATGATCGACAATTTGCATTAATCAGCGCAACTGTACTCACTTACAATATTGTAGGTCATCAAAAAGAACCCGATTACTTGCTATATTTAGTAGAAGAATTATCTGAATCAAAATTCCCTCATGAGATTCCAAACACATTTGAATTTGCACAAATTCAAGTTGAAAAACTATCTCAAATGATTGCCAAAGTAAAAAAAGGAATGAAAACTATGAAAAATCTTGGTTACATGGAAATTTTAGATGCAGGAGCCAGTGGCGCAGTCAATTTTGTAATGGGATTATCAGGAAAAAATGTTGGCGTAGCATACAAAGAACGAGTAGATCATGGTATCTATGCTGTTTCAGTTAGGGGTTCTAAGGATTGTAATGTCCACTTGGGAAAAATAGTTAATGTTTTAGCAACTGATCTTGGTGGTTCTGGTGGAGGTCATGATAAGGCATGTGGTGCTGTAATTCCAAAACCCAAAATTAAAAAATTCATTACTGAGCTAAACAAAAAAATCAAATAGTTATTGTAAGTATCTGGGAATTTTTTTTACCACATGAGAAACTGAAACTCTCCCAGGTCCTGCAACAATAATTGTAAGCACCACTGCCAACATTACTAAATCCCATTCCCATCCTCCTTTTGAGACAAAAAACCCATTCTCCCATCTAATATGAAAAATCGCTCCAAGTAAAATTATTGAAAAAACTCCTCCAGTTATTCTTGTTAGAACACCTGCTAACAGCAAAACTCCTCCAATAAATTCCGCTAAAGCTATTGGTAATTGCAATTCTGGTGGAACTCCAACACTAATTAGCCATTCTTGCCAACTGGAATCAAATTTTTTTAAACTATGAACAATGAAAATTACTCCAATTGATGCCCTAACTCCCCAGTGAGTAAAATCATGTAATGTATTTCCTTTCAATGTAGCTTCTGTATTCATGCAAAAATGATTTTGATTTTTTATTAAAAGGGTTTATCCAAATCTAAAATTAAATTGGAATAATTTTTTAATATTTTGTACTTTAAGTTAATTCAAAATTGAATCAAAAGTTCTTTGCACCTGTAATAGTAGCTGGTGCTGTTATGGTGATCTTGGTAGTTCTAATTCAAATTGACCAAAAACAGATTTCTATACCTGATTCAGAAATTATTGATGAGTTCTCTGCTAATAATTTACTGCAAATAATGGAAACAAATGGTGTAAAACACATCATTCCACTTGATAAAATAAAAAGTGGTGGTCCGCCAAAAGATGGAATTCCCTCTATTGATAATCCTGTTTTTACTGATGTGGGTAATTCATTTTTTATGTCCGATACTGACACTGTAATTGGATTAAACCTAAATGGTGAAACAAAAGCCTATCCACTTTTTATTTTAGTTTGGCATGAAATTGTAAATGACAAAGTCGGGGAAATTCCCGTATCTGTAACGTATTGTCCTCTTTGTTATACAAACCAGGTATTTGAGCGTAAAATTAACGGAGAAGAAGTGGAATTTGGTACTTCTGGAAAATTGTACAATAGTAATTTGCTAATGTATGATAGACTCACAGAATCCTATTGGAGTCAAGCTTTAGGTATTGCAGTAAAAGGAAAACTTGCTGGTTATAAATTGAATTTAATTCCTTTTGATGTGATGACTTGGGGTGATTGGAAAACTCTTTACCCAGATACTTTGGTGCTGACTACTGATACAGGTTATGCTAGATCCTATACAACTGATCCCTATGGAAATTATTACACTGAACCACGAATAATGTTTCCAGTTGAGCATAGTGATGATAGAATTCATCCCAAAGAGATAGTTGTTGGATTAGAAATTGATGCAGTTTTCAAAGCATACAAACAAAGTGATTTGGAATCAAATATGATAATTAATGATTCCATAAATGAAATTCCTATAGTGCTTTTGTCTTTATATGCGGAAAATTCTAGAGTATATGAGAGGCTAGTTGATGGAGTAGTCCTTGATTTTCAATATGTTGATGATAAAATAATTGATCAACAAACAAAATCTGAATGGAATTATGAAGGATTGGGTATTGCAGGGGAGTATTCTGGCAAACAATTAAAGAGAATTCCTATTGAGCCAGGTTTTTGGTTTGAATGGTTTGCATTTCATCCTGACACCCTAGTTTATGGTGATTATTAGTTGAAACCAATTCAAAAAGCAGTGATTGTTGGTTTGATTACAATTCTACTTTATCTCTTGGTAGTTGTAGTTACCACTCCTGCATTGGACCCACT
>JABDKK010000204.1 GCA_013002265.1 Candidatus Nitrosopumilus sp.
TATGATTTAGACGGGTATGACAAAAAAGGATACAACAAAGATGGATATGACAAAGACGGTTATGATGAAAATGGTTATGATAGTAATGGGTATAATGAAAAGGGATTCAATGAAAAGGGTTATGATTTAGACGGGTTTGATGAAAATGGTTATGATAGTAATGGGTATGACAAACTAGGATATGATCACCTAGGTTACGACAAAGAAGGATACAACCAAGAAGGATACAACAAATTCAATAAAAAGAAAAACGAATCACACAGTGATTAAAACAAATTTTTTTCTCTGAATACATTCAACAAAAATGTTCACTCTCACTGCAAGTCTATTTGCTGAATCTGAAGAGATAACAGTATGCATAAAAAAATAATTTCAAAAGTAGTATTTTTGAATTCCTCAGATATTTCCTGTATCGATTGCACACCTATTTGGCCCAATCTCCAAATCAGGAATCTGTGAATGGACTAATTCTAATTCTCCTTTGTTGACAGTAATGATTTTCCTATAATTCATTGGCCGTGGGCGAGTAATCGCAACTACTTTTTTGATAAACTCTTGTTTTGGAATATCTAGCCATGGGAGTTTTTTTGCTTGCTGTATGGTAGAATAAAATGCATCATCTCTAGGTTCTACATCCCCATGATGAGTTGGAAATACCATAGTATCATCTGAAAGTCTGAGTAGTTTGTTATGTAGTGAATTGTGAAGATCTTCTGTGAATTCTTCTGCATTATCCCTCAAATCAGGTCTTCCAATTGACTCTACAAATAAAATATCACCAGTAAAGACATATTTTTCATCAACCACATAGCTTAGACTTCCGGGTGTGTGACCTGGAGTATGAATTACTCTGAGTTTTGTTTTTCCAAATGATACTTCATCTGAATCTCCAACAAAGTTTGCATCATAGTCATATCCCTCATATTTTGAAAGATATAATTTTGCACCAGTAGCTTTGGCAAGGTCTCTTGCAGCAGAGACATGATCTGCATGCAGGTGAGTATCAAAAACTGCAGTAATTTGAAATCCTTCTTGCTTGGAGACATCAATGTATTTTTCAAAAGGATACAACGGATCAACTACAACAGCCTCTCCATTAGATTCTACAATATGGGATAGACATCCTTTTCCAACTTTTTGAATTTGGATAATTTTTATCGGTTCATTTACAACAGTTACGTCTTTGAGGAATTGGTTCCATGCTACCAATCCACCTGCAAGTGTTTGAGAATCGATTCCTGCCCTTGAGAGAGCAAAACTTGCAATCATTGCACGATTTCCATGCGGACAAATGGTTACAATTTGTTTGTCTTTTGGAATATTTGAGATAGTTTTTGCATCAAACAGTTTCTCTAAAGGAATATTTACACTTCCAGGAATTTGAAATTCTGTAAACTCGTCGCTGTTTCTAACATCTAATAGAAATACCGAGTCTAATTTTTGAGCAAGCTTATCAGGTGTTATTATTTTTCCAGTTTGACCTGAAGATATTTTTCCAGTCCATGTAGAAAACCCACCTTCAAGATAATGAGCATCTAATCCAAATGACTTCATCATAGATGCAGTCTCTCTAGCAAAGTCTTCAGGCTCAGAAATCAGTACAATTTTGGTATTTTTTGGAATTTTTGGCATGATCTTTTCTTTGGCCTGTGCGTTACATACTGCATGGACTGAGCCTTCAATGTGAGATTTTACAAAATTGTCTTTTTCTCGAATGTCAAACAAAAGAATTGGTTTTTGTTGAACTAAATCATCGTTTAACTCCTCTGGAGTAACTCCTAAATTTTCAGTAGTTTTATTCATATGATAATATTCTTAATTTAACTTTAAAATAAATAAGACATTTTTCATCAATGACTTTCAAACATGGCAATCGTTTTGAGGATAAAGTACTAACTTTCAAGACTCATCTGTCATAACTAGCACAAATTTCTGTGTGCTAATTGGAATCCCATGAAGGATAGCCGCCATCTAGTGTTACAGTACTAAATCCCTCTTTGTTTAGTTCATCAGCTGCAATATTTCCGCGATATCCGGTACCACAATATGTGCAAATTTTCTTATCTCTCAAATCCTCAATCTGCTTCTTTTTTGCATTTCTTATTGCTAATCCAAGAGGCATGTGTCTGGATCCATCAATTTTACCTGAGGCAAGCTCATCAAGTTCCCTTACATCAATAATTACAAAATCGTCTTTTTTTGATTTTAACTCATTTGCAGTAATCTTTTCGGCCATGAATTACTTGAGATGTTTTACTATTTATTCTAATTCTATTTTGGAGTTTTGATATTAATCAAGGCATACCGCAAGTTACAGAATATTTTGATATAACACATTTGACATATTGCATCTGGCGAAAACGTTAGAGGTTTGACATATCAAATGGATACCTAGAATCCTGATAGTTGCCTCATTACGTTTTCACCGAAAAGTGAATGAAAATGAAAAAAGTAAATTTGAAAAACAAAGGGCTTGGAATACCTTTAGTAGCATTACTGTTTGTATCTGTTTTTTCAACAGCAGCATATGCTGAAGATGCAAAGGATGTTTACAACCAAGCAAAATTGGCTGCAGAATTAGAGTTTAGTGAAGCAATTCAAAAAGCAAAAGCCGAATTAAAAGCAATATCTGAGAAACCAACCACTGATCCTGAAATTAAAAAAATAGCTGAGGAAAATTACGACAAAATAGTTGCAGATGCCAAGAAAATACGAGATGAAAAAATTGCCCAAGCATGGGAAACATACCAAGATTCATCAACTACTCAAATAAATGATCCAAAACAAGCAAGAGAGGAATTTACCAAAAAAATCAATGATGCAAAAATAGAATATGAAAAACAGCTTCAAGATGCAAGAATTGCACACGAAAAATCCTTGTCTGATGCAACAAGCGAGCATGACATCAAAGAATTAGAGGAAGAATATGAAAAAACACTGGATGGGATAAAGCAGACATACAACGACGCAATAGCCACGGCAAATGAGGAATATCGCAAAGCCAAAGAATCTCTAAAG
>JABDKK010000001.1 GCA_013002265.1 Candidatus Nitrosopumilus sp.
GTCTACATCTGATGTGAACTTTTTTCTTTGTAAAACCACCCATAGAAGTTGTGCCTTTAGTCATCTCAAATCACCTAATGCTGTGCTGGTGGGGGAGATATCATAACCACATTGTCTCCTCTAACTACAATGGATCCGAGGCTCTTAGAATCGCCTTCAACAGGAATCTCCTCTGAAGAGTCGAGTAGCAGGTTCATGTGTTGGTCAAACCCTAAGAGATTGCCTCTAATGGTTTTTCCACCTTTGAGCTTTATCAATACAACTTGATTGATACTCTCATCCAATACTTTTACTGCCATATCAACGGACATCTATTTCACTTATTGGCTTTGATATTGAGGGAGTATATTAAAATTTCATTGGTGTAACTATGAGCTATGCCCAGTAAGGCAAGTTTGACACTTTTTTGCAAGATTTTCAATGATTTCAGCTAAAATTGTCTTTCCATTACTTTTTGTTGCATTTCTAGGATCACCCCAAACTCCATTTTTTGTTACTTTGGGAAATGATTTGTTTGCTAGTTTTCCAAGTTTTTTTATCTCTTGTTTTGTCATAGAATCTGTGATTAATCCCTTTTTAGCTAGTTTCATTTTGACATTCTTTGATATTGCAAGCATTAGGGATGTCTCTACAAATCCTGCATGATCAAAATCTCTTTTCATAAAATGCCAATAAGAAAAGGAGAAAACTTTGATTTTGTTTTTTGCTAGTTTTCCAAGTTTTACATCAATATTTTTAATTGCATTTTGGTTACCATGATGACCATTAATTATGAAGACTGTTTTGATGTTGTTTTGAAACAGTGATTCACACAAATCGATTAGAACTTTTTTTAGAGTAGATTGTGATATGCTCAAATGAAAAAATGGTGCATGCTCATATGATACTCCATATGATATTGTTGGCAAAAGCAGATAGCCTTTCTTTTCAGCAATTCTTTTTGCAACTTCAGTTACAATATCAGTATCAGTTGAGACTGGTAGATGTGCCCCGTGCTGCTCAATTGAGCCCACAGGAATTATTGCTACCTGTTTTTTATTACTGATGGACTTTCTTAGAACTGGATCAAATTGGTTTTGGATACTAGTCATTTGATTCACTTATTTGATGTGAACCTTTCTCCAACGAACATCAAGCTTGTTCTCCAAGTGCATCTTGATTGCCTTGAGTAATGTGTCTGCTTCAAGCTTTTGACCCTTTGCCTTTATCTTTTCTAGTGTGTCATTTGGATCTACCTTAAAGGAGTCTTGAAAAATAATTGGTCCTTGGTCTAGGTTCTCAGTAACGTAGTGGGATGTTACACCGACAATCTTTGTTCCCCTCTCGTAAGCTTGTGCATATGCTAATGCACCAGGAAATGCTGGAAGCAATGATGGGTGTATATTGATAATTCTATTTGGGTATCTCCAAACAAAGTTAGGACTAAGTATTCTCATGTATCTGGCAAGTGCGATCAAATCAATGTCATACTTTTTGCAGATTTGAATAATCTTATCTTCGGCCCTTTGTTGATCCTTGTCTTCAACTAAAACAAAAGGGATCTTTGCTTTTTTTGCCATTGATTCCAGTGTTTTTTCAGTACCAACAATCACAGCTATTCTTCCCTTTAGTGATTTTGCGTTTGTAAGTATTCTTTGAAGACAGAGTGGTTCTTTTGTTACAAACACTGCTATGTTTTTCTGGGAATTTGTTTCGTGGTGTGTACTAACATCCATCTTCTCTTTTTTGGCCAAGCCTTGAATTTCTGAATCAAACTTTTTTACATCTAATGATTTTGCAAATGATACTTCTAGATACATTCCAAAAAGTCCCTTGATAACATTTTGATTTACTTTCTCAATATTTCCGCCTTTTGAGAATGCAAAATTAGTAAATGCAGCTACAACTCCCTCTCTGTCCTTGCCAACTACTGTAATTCCAACTACTGTCTTTTTCATGACTTTGTTTGCTCAAGATTTTCTCATTATTAATCATTCACAGAAAATCAAAGTGGTGCGGGAGGTGGGATTTGAACCCACGAACTCCTAAGAGATAGGGTCCTAAGCCCTACGCCTTTGACCAGGCTGGGCGACTCCCGCAACGACCTTGCCATTAAACACAAAGTTAACTGTTACGAGATGATAGTTAAACAACCAATAAATTAGTCACAAATCAGAGATTTTTAATATATGTTTATTTTTGAAATTATTTTAATTCTACAAAAATTTGATTTGCTTTAATTATCTCACTTTCTGAATCATATGCTATCACATAAAGTAGCGCAATAGATTTTTCTCCAATCGGAGTTACTTCATTGAGGATGATATTATTTTCAGTTGTAACTTTAGAAATGTTTGGAAAACAACTGACGCAGCCTATCTCATATTGCGAAACCATATCCTCCTGATTCCAAGATACTTGAATAGTTGCTGAACTACCATTAAAATCCAATATTTCTGTTCTGACGTCATCTAGGGGTTCTGCATATGCAACACCAACTCCAGTACCTAATAACAACGGCATTAGAAACAAGAATTTATTCATCTTGATCATGCAGAAAAATATTGTCTATTAAGACTTACTACTAACTTTTTTTAATTTCCTGTATGGGGTGCTCAGATATGGATTTATGTAAATTGGCAATATTTTGTTCCTTGAAACTTAGATCACACCTATAACATTTCCATAATATGTTATTCAATAATCCCAAAATTGATTTCTGATCTATAAAACTCACGTAGAAATTATCAGTATGATCTAAATACTAAATTTTCAAATTTCTTCAAGGTTAGTTGATTTAACATGATAGGATTATGCCATAAATGCAACCAAAATCAAATAGAGGTATCCCCTACTGAAGTGCTATTAGGTGAAATGGGAATTGCAACAGTTCCTTTATGTAAAAAATGTAGGAGTTTTTGGTACTCATGAAAGGAATGTACCATTTTTGTTACGCTTCAGGGGAGAATTTGATATTAGTCAAGATAGAAGACAGTGAAGTTGACAGTGTAATGATTCCATTATGTGAAAAATGTAGAAAGTAGAGGCACTAAAAAACAGATTTCAATCTTGTTGAATTTTCGTAATCCTAGTATAGATTATGAAATACTGGCAAATTTATTAATACAAAATCAGAATCTCGTTTCTTTGTAACGATCATGCGGTGTATGATCATATTCATATACTTCTTATGTATATATACATACAGCCATACAATGTTGTTCAATAACATTATTGCATCTGTTAGAAAAATAAGGTATTGTAGTATTGTGGAGGTAAGAGTATAGTGAGCTTAGCATTTGTTTTGTTAAAGTGTGATGAAGGATATGAAAAGAAAGTACTTCGGGAAATAGGACAAATAAATGGGGTAAAAGAAACGCATGAAACCTTTGGACCATATGATGCAGTTGTAAAAATTGAGACTAGTTCTCCCAAACAAGTGAAACAAATTTTCAATGAAAAAATACATGGTTTAAGAGGAATACGTTCAACATTAACACTGTTAGAGGATTATTGATGACCATACACATTGAAGCAGAAAGTCTAACGATGAAATTACATAATCTTAGATAGAATTATGAAAGATTGTGAAGTGGGTTAGATGACATTTTCTACGAATAGTTTTTACAATATCATACGCAATCAGAATTAATGGCTAGAAAACTAGGATCTACTAGGCAACAAAAAATCTACAAATGCCAAACTTGTGGTTATGTCTGTAAAAAACATGCGATTCTAGTCTTACATTCAAAGGAATTCCACAATCTTGAACTTTGAGATGACTAAGTATAATCTTAGATAGGATTATGAAGTTAGCACTAGATTATTCTAGTAACCTGCATTAAATATATTCAAAATTAAATTATTTTGTGGATTCAAAAGAAAAAAATACAAAAGCTGTAAATACAAAAACATCTAATCTGTTTTGGACAGAGACGCTTCTTTCTAAATTTGGGTTCAAATGCATAATGAATAAACACGATTTATGCACTGACGAAAAATGTGAATGTCTTTGTCATCCACATAGTCAACAATGATAGAATATGAAATCATATCAATGCAAGGCATGTGGAAAAATATTTTCTATTTCTAAATTAGAACTACATGTCAAGGAAGAACATTTTTAGAATTAGAGAGAATTTCTTATCCATTTTTCATAATTTTAGATAGGATTATGACTATAGGCCAGACGCTGAAAATTGTGTATTGGTAATAAATGCATGATTAAAATCGGATGAAGGTTTTGGATCAGTTCTACGTTTCGATGGATGAGCCTTTTTCACATGTCTCGCTAATCGTATATTGTTAGAAAAAGTCATGTTACAATTAGGGCATGGTATCTCTATTGTCATATTAAATTAGTATAAAATGTAATAATCACGTATTAAAAAAATACTATTAGTTTAACTCGTTCTTAATCTTGTATAGGAATTATGAAATGAATTATAATTAAAAAAAATTATAACATCTAAACCGTTTATACTAGTATACAACTAAGCTGTCTAGTTAGCAATCTAGCTGAGTTTAGTATATCTTATTCTATGAATTAACTACTTTGTGACTATAGAATTCGCACAAATAATTAGTACCTTAGACCAAAGACCAAACACCATAGATCCTGTACCTGTTTTTATGGACCAAAATGATGCAATATCAGGAATTGGACATTCCAATGAACATCCAGCAGATATTAGGATTGAATCATCCGGTACCTATGTACTCATAGCTGCACCTCAGGTAGGCAGAACATCAGGTAATGGGCCAAGCAGTATTGATTTTTGGCTACGCAAGAATGGTCAAGACATACCAAACTCCAATATACGTGCAGTAGTTAACGATGACGACCACAAAGATGTCATAGTTAATCAAACTATGATGCCCTTTCAAGCAGGGGACATCATCAATGTGATGATGGCAGTTGAAAAGACAGGAGAGGGATTAGGAATTGAAGCAATCAAAACTCAAGGCAGACCGCTAATTCCAAGCATCATCTTCTCAATGCATAAGATCAAAGATCAAGTGAATGGTCATTGGGCCAGTAGTGAAAAAGGTACAAAGAAAATATGGGTTGAGGGCTAAACTCTTCTAATTTTTATTTTTAGACATATGTTTTTACTCGAACCTATTTTTATTATGACAAAGACACTGGCATTTTAAATCCATACATGTATTGTGTTTATTCATAATACACATTGAACCAAAATCTTCTATGGGTGTTTGTACCCAAATAGATCTAGTAGCTTCAATGACATTTCAAATAAAAATACACTACTGGCCTTTAAGTTTGGCATTGTTTGTTTTTGGAGGAACTATGCTGTATCCTGAAATGAATTCTATGATTCAAGGAGTAATGCCATCTAATCAACTAGGGTGAGTTCATGTTTTTGATAAAAAATAAAAGAAAAAAATTACGGGTTTGTTTGTATTACCTTCAATGTGTCAACCATCACTTTTACATGTTCCATGATTATTGTTTGTAGGTTAACAATTTGTTTTTGAAGTTCAACGATTTGGTTCTTTAGTGATTCGTTCTCTTGTTGAAGTCTTTCATTTTCCAATTGGATGTTTGACTCTCCTCAAAGTCGGATTCTCTTTCCTCGGAACTTGACTCTGAATTTCCTGAATTTGCCAAAACTATTACTTTACCTTCAGCCCATTCATATTCGGTAGAATGATACCAAAACGTACCTG
>JABDKK010000013.1 GCA_013002265.1 Candidatus Nitrosopumilus sp.
AGATAGGGTTCTACAATAACAAAATTTACAGTTCCATGAATTAAACCTGCAAATGCACCTGAAACTAAAACAATTAAGATAAAAAGAGATGTTCTCATGATTTAGGAAACTCCTAATGGCAGGGAAATCCAGCTGCATGTCTCATATCATGAGTGAGTTCATGGATGTAAAGATCTGTAAACGCTTGCTCACCATAAACTAGACTAAAGATGTGTCCTTGATCAAATCCCACAACAAACAATCCTGCAGCAAAGACTATTGCTAGTGCAACTATTGCTAGTTTTGAAACACCTGTTTTGGACACATTAATTTGTCTTAATTCAGACATGAAAGAAAGCATTAGTAGAATGTATTTAAGCCCTTGGATGTTTTATCCAATTTATAAGAATTTTAGAAAACAGGCTCATTTTTCATTGACAGTTTAAGATCCAACATACTTGTGTTTTTGTTAGAATTTTGAATGAATTAATTGTAGAATGACTTCATTAGGAACAAATGAAAATAAGTATGAAAATCAGATTTCAAAAATAATCTAATTTTCATTAATGGATCTGTATGGTTCAAGTGATTACAAGTCGATATGGTAACAATGATGAAAATTTCTGGAAAACCAGAAAAAGAAATTATTGCAAAATATGAATTATTTGCGGAATTAATAGGAGGTGTTTTTAGGAGATTGGGTGATTCAAAAAAAATTTGATCCAATAAAATTTGAAATTAACAAAATAAGTATAAAAAATATTTAACAAAAAAACCCATAATCAAAAAACCAAATAGACTCAATTGCCGATGACGAATCTACAATTTTAAAAATCTACAAAGAATGGTTAAAATTTGAAAAGAAAGAAGTCATCACATTTGATGATGGTCAAAAATGTATTTACGTGTACAAAAAAGGTAAGTATCACCAATCAAAAAATTATTTTCACGTAACTTGAAAAATTAATCAAAGCGATGAATATTTTAAAAAACCAGAATTATTAAATTTTGGAATATAGCAGAATAATTAGGTAGAAAATATCTGAAGAAAAACATCCAAATTTTACAAAATATAGTATCTAGGAAAGGTTCAAGCAAAGTACTTTCATTTAGTATTCCCCATGTTTTCAAAGCGCTTCAGTTATTGTTAAAAGAAGATTTTGTAAGTAGAGCCACATTTAGCAAAGAGATTCAAATGGGAGAAGGAGCTGTTAAAACATTGATTTCACATCTAAAAGAGACCAACATTATTGAATCAAATAAATCTGGAAGTTTTTTGACATATAAGGGGAAAAAAATTGCAAATCAATTTCAAAAAACAATTCCCAAAGAATGTTCCGTAAAACAGTGTAAGTTAATTCCTGGAAAAAATAATCATGCGATTCTTCTAAAAAATTATGGGCCTTCAATCAAATCAGGATTGGAACAAAGAGATTATGCAATTATGTATGGTGCCTTAGGTTGTATTACCATCTTGTATAATGGTAGTCAATTTATTTTTCCGGGAGAAGAAAAAGATTGTTTTGCCAATGATCAAAAAACAAGAAACGATCTTTTGAAAAAATTACAACCAGAGAAAGGAGATGTAGTTATTGTCACATCTTCAAATGATTCATTTATTGCAGAGATTTCTGCTAAAAATTCTGCTTTGTGGACATTAGCAACAAACTAGGGAAGATATTTACTTTCAAAATTATTTAATTGAACATGTCAAAAATTCATCTATTCCTAATTCCCTTAATCATTGGAATCATATCAGGAATATTTTTGGCAATTTATCCAGAATCTGAAAGTAATTCTAAATTATTTACATCATCAAAATTAATTGAAAATGGTTCACCAATAATGGGTGATGTCAATGCACCAATTACTATTTTAGAATGGGGAGACTATCAGTGTACTTTTTGTTATAAATTTCATCAAAAAACTCTGGATACGATTAATGAAGATTTTATTTTAACGGGTAAAGTGAAATTGGTTTTCAAAGATTTTCCATTAAATGGTCCTGACTCATTGTTAGCTGCAGAAGCAGCATATTGTGCACAAGATCAAGGAAAGTATTGGCAGTATCACGATGAACTTTATAGTAATTGGGGAGGAGAAAGAACAGGATGGATTACAAGGGAATCACTAAACAACTTTGCAGAAAGTGTGAATTTGGAATTAAACGAATTTAACAAATGCATTGATGACCAAAAATATCAAAACAAAGTTAAATCGTTGTATGATTTTGGAAAAGAAATTGGAATTGATGCAACTCCCTCATTTTTAATATTTAATGATCATAAAATTATCAAAATTAGAGGAAATCAACCGTTAGAAGTATTTCTAAAAACTTTTGACGAGTTGTGAATTAAAATGGAGATCAATCAAAATTAATATTCGCATGATAATGAGAACCAAGAAATGAAAAAAATTGATGTGGAAAAGCAAGATTCTGTTAAACTCTATAAAATTAGAAAAACACTTGAAGAATTATCCCAAAAATCAGGCAGAGGAACTGAACTTATTTCAGTATATATCCCAAAAGGAAAACAACTTCATGAGATTATCAGCTCCCTTCAACAAGAGCAAGGAACTGCAGATAACATAAAATCGGATCTTACTAGATCTCATGTTGTTGATTCATTAGGGAAAGTTGTGCAGCGATTAAAACTTTACAAGAAAACCCCAGAACGGGGATTAGTAATCTTTTGTGGGGCATTACCACCAGAAGGAGGCGGACCATTAGGTAGCGAATCAGTTACAGTGTGGGAAATTGATCCTCCTAAGGACTTGAATCAGTATCTGTACAGGTGCGATGATCATTTCCATGTAGACATTTTAAAAGACATGCTAAAAGATGACAACCTAATTGGATTTTTGGCAATTGATGCCAAAGATGCAGGGTGGGGATTGTTACATGGAGATAAAATTGAGGTTTTATCGCAAACAGGTTCAGGAGTAGCAGGAAAACATAGACAAGGAGGACAGTCAGCAAAGAGATTTCAAAAACTTCGAGAGATGGAGCTGACATATTATTTTAACAGAGTTGCCGAAACAACAAGAGAGTATTTTATAGACATTTATCCAGTCAAAGGGCTAATAATTTCTGGACCTGGTCCTACTAAAGAAGATTTCATTAATGGGAACTATTTAGAATACAGATTACAAAATATGATTATCAATACTATTGATGCATCGTATTCTGGTGCCGAAGGAATTAGAGAAGCATTTGCTAAATCATCAGAAATTTTGGGAGACTTTAGAATGGTTGAAGAAAAAAAATTTGTAGAGGATTTGTTTAGAGAAATAAACTCTCATTCTGGAAAAGGATCTTACGGTTTACAAGAAGTGATTAATTATCTAAAAAACAATGTTGTTCAGACGTTACTCATTACAGATAATACAAATTTGAATAGGGTTGAAGGAAAATGCAAAAGATGTCAGCACTTGCAGGAAGCAATTGTGGAGCGTCAACAAGTAATTCCAAAAAAGACAGAATTTTCAAGCAATCCTTGTCCAAGTTGTAAAGCAATGGAAGTAGAAGTAAATGAACAAGACATTGTAGATTATTTAGAATTGCTTGCAGCAAAAACAGGTACGCAGTTAGAAGTTATTTCAGGCAGTGCAGAGCACGGAAACATGCTTGCTAGCCTTGGAAAAATAGGTGCAATTTTGAGATATAATCCAGGACACTCTAAATAATATTTTTACGTATTTTTTTTGCTAGTTCTGATAACTCATCATCAGTTGAGATTTGACGCTTTGTCCAAATTGTTCCTTTGCTATTATATCTAGGGATAATATGCACATGGACGTGAGGGATAATTTGTTTTGCAGCCCTTCCATTATTTTGACCCAGACTAAATGCATCAGCCCCTGTTGCATTAAGAATAGCTTGGGCAATCTTGGGCACGATAGAAAATATTTTTCCAACATTTTCTGGATTCATATCAGTGATTCTTTCATGATGTTCTCTTGGAATTACTAGAC
The DNA here is from genome assembly GCA_013002265.1 of Candidatus Nitrosopumilus sp. Classification (GTDB taxonomy): domain Archaea; phylum Thermoproteota; class Nitrososphaeria; order Nitrososphaerales; family Nitrosopumilaceae; genus Nitrosopumilus. The sequence continues at coordinate 3,955 of JABDKK010000013.1, forward strand.
TGTGACCAACATCTATCGGATATTTATCTAAAAAGGATACATGAAATTTATCCTCATATAGAATATGTCCTGCTCTGTCGCCATTCAATATCTCACAAAAGATGCAACCCATATAGAACAGCTTTCTGGGATTTTATTTATTGTTTTTATCGAATAGTTAATTAGGGTAAATTTAGGACTTTGATTATCCTATGGGCAGAAAAGAACGACGAGAGCGGGAACTAAAACGAGAAAACTATGCTACAAAACATTCGGCCGAAAAAAGAAAACAAACACTAATTGCCGTTGGTGTTTTTGCAGTAATTGCAGTAATTGTAGGATATGCGGTATGGCAATTTGCCAATATGACAGAAACTGCACCTGGTGGACCAGAAAATGCAGGAGCACTAGGTAGTGAGCACTCACACGCTGCAATATTGGTGAAAATTTTTGGAGATGAATTTGATTTTTCAGCACCAGCTTACCAAATAAAATCAAGTTGGATTCATTTTGAAGGAAGAGATGGAACAACAGTTCACAAACATTCTACTGGAGTCACACTAGGGTATCTCTTTGAAACATTAGGCCTAGGAATTGATGATCAGTGTTACGTATTTCAGGACGGTAGAAGTTTTTGCACCAATGAAGATTATACACTAAGATATTTCATCAACGGTGAACCAGTTGCAGATATCAGAGATTATGAGATTAATGAAGACGATAGAATTCTAATAACATATGGTGCTGAAACCACTGAAGAAATAGAATCTCAGTTAATAGAATTAGAAAGTCAGCCTCTGATAAAATAATTTAAGATTCATTTTTAGTTGTAAACTGTGCCATTTTATCAAAGAACATGTAAAAACCACATTTTGTGCAACGTAAAACTGTTAGATCAGTTGTAAGGAATTCTTTGTCTTCAAACTTTCCACTCAATTTTACTTTTTCTCCGGCAATTGTTGCTTTGTTACTTTTACAAATAGGGCACTCTAATGCTTTTTGTTCCATGGTTTTCTCAGAGAGGTTAAGAATTTAAACCAATGAAAATTTTTCAGAAGAGAATTTCAATAAAGGGGTCAAATAATTCACATTATAATTTTATTCTGAAAACTATTTCTAGAAATACCATAATTTACAATAAACTCGAACGAAGTAAGATACTGTATTATGAACTCAAAAGAACAACTTTGTCCTTCCAAACAATTGAAGAATGATTTACTTGTAAAATGACAAATAAAATGCCACTATTGGTTACAATATCCTATTTTCTTTTTGGAATACTAGCTGAAGCATGGCTCCGTGAGAGTATTCTATATGTTGATGCTCAAAACTATGTTTTTGAAATTCACTAATTACTGCTTTAGTATTGTTGCTGCTAGTTTCAAAACCGCATTCAAAACCATAGTCTCTACATATCAATTTGACCAATTTTTCTGTGCTCACATCGCTAGTTGTTTACTTATGTATTTTAACATAGTCAATTTTTAGTTCAAATTAATCATTTTATTACAAGTGTTCTAAGTTTTTACAGTAATCAGGAATTATCTTTATTCTGCTTATCTGCTATTATTTTAGCAAGTGTTACTGCAACATTTTTTGCAACATATTCTTTTACAACACTAATTTTTTCATTAGTCAAGTCATCTTGAATTTTACTCATTGTTGGCTTGAAAATTATATCAATAAAATCTGAATAATCAAAAGTTTTTTTACATTTTTCATAGACTTGCAATGAGGATTTGATGTCTACTTGTGTTAAATTCCTGTATAATTCATCCATGAACTGTTTTTATTTGATTGTCTTTGACATAATCTTAATTAGTGTAGGTTGTTAAAGATGATCTTAATAAGAATAATCTTCCATTAAAAACAATGAGCGTTGTATGCCTGCTTGAAGTTCCAACCAAAACGGAATTCGTAGAGACCATGAAAAATTTTTTGAAAGAAATAGTGCGAGATACAAGAACATATGAGGGATGTGAAAAAATTTTAGTGTACAACAACATTGATGATCCAACAAATATTGTAATTTATGAGATTTGGAAATCTCGAGGGCATCATGAAAGGTATGTAAAATGGAGATTTGAAACAGGAGTGGGTCAAAAAATACTTTCAATGTCGACTGCAGATTCCCTTAATCCAAAATACTATGATCTAGTTGATGCGTGATCCTAGTGATTTTACAAAAAAATAAAAGAAATTGGAGTTAGTTTTGTGTTGCTACGACAGAGTAACTTACAGTAAATGGCTCAGGATTTGTCGTATGAACTGCAAGTGCATTTCCTGCAAACATCCACGTTCCCATGGAATCTTCCCTATCAACAAACGTCAATGCATACTTTGTCTCACCATCTGGGAAGGTAACGGTTGATTGCCCCTTGACTTCTTCATCAGATAATGGTCCATGAAGTGCAAGCAGCTGAATGTTTTCAGAAGCAGAATATGTCACCATTCCTTTGTATGTTTTGCCTGAAGGAGGAAGCAATATTGCAATTTGGTGTCCTTCATGTCCAAGTGACAAATGTGGAGAGGATGTAATTGTTCCAGTTGCTGCCTTCCATGAATGTGCATGTGTTTGCATTTGTTGGCGAGTCATTTGTTTTTCAGAATGTTTAGCACCAGATGAACTTGAAGCATCATAAGATTTGCTGCTACTAGATGACTTGTTCTGACTATCTTTCCAAGCCTCATATCCTCCAGGATATTCCGAACAAAGTCTATCGCCGCAGACTATATTTGCAGTTGCTGAACCATACTTCCACTTTGGAGTTCCTTGAGATTTGTAGGCATCTGCTTCTTCAATCATGAATGCGGAGGTTGCAAGTGTAGTAGCTAGAATTGTCGTTATCAGTAGAACAGATAGAATAGTTTTTGTCATTAAAGACAGACATCAGTTTTCTGAATATAAGGAATGAACCATGAAAAATCTAATGTCTAACTTTTTTCCTTTGAGAGATTTAATTTCATTTTTTAAATATATTTTCAGGATCAGATATTATCTAGCATTACGATGAATACTTGTTCTTGGAAAAAAAAGATGCTAATAATAATAGATATGGGATAAGAGGATGGCTAAACCCTACCAAATTTGGCATTGAAAGAGCATCTTTTATGTTTATGAGGATATCAGGAGTTTTTTTGTTAGTGTTCTTTGTGGCGCATATAATCCAAGAGGCTGCAATTCTAGACAGGCTTTCATGGGGGAATGCTGTTAAAAACTGCATATTCTCCTGAAGGATTCATTCTATTGACAATCATGATTGGAATGTCGGTATTTCATACGATTAACGGTATTAGATTAATGATAAATCAAGGTGGAGTTGGTGTTGGAAGACCCAAGAGACCAGACTACCCGTATGAAGTTCGATCTCAAAACTACAAAAACAAGCTATGCATATACGCATCAATAGGATTGGCAGCGCTTGCCATGTGGTATGG
>JABDKK010000033.1 GCA_013002265.1 Candidatus Nitrosopumilus sp.
GCCTTGAATATGGCATTAGAAATTTTATTTTTATTGAAAGCCGTTACTACGCCACTGCGCTTGCGGATCTCATTGATCGTATTTTCTATTTGTGAATTATCCAATTATAATCTCCCCGCAAACGGTAAGAAAGATGTGGATATAACTTATGTGCTTGAAAAGTTTTGATCTTGTCCAATTAAAGAGTCAATTTTTTTAACACCACTACTATGAACTTCATACTGGCATAATATTATTTGCAAACTATGATGATCTCCGTAACGGAAAATGATCTAAATATTTTAAGAAGAGATCGTAACTAGTTTTTCATTTACGAATATCAGACAATATATGGTGATTTGCACTTGGGACACTTGTCTTCAAATAGTTCTTCCTTAAATCCACACTCACCACAAATTGAAATTTTCTTCATAGGCTTGAAAGAGGACGTAAGTTCTGATGCCTTTTCAATTGACTTTTTGATCTCTTCAGGCTTTGCTTCCTTGTCAATAGCCAATGTTACAAGTAAGCCCCCGTTGAGTAACTTTGATAGCTTGTTGCATTCAGAAATAGATTCACTCTTTGCAGTAAAATCAGAAATCTCAGAGGAGTCAATTACCACGCCTTGAGAATAATAGTCAGTATCCATTGAATTTAGAGACGAATTTTTCCCATACTTCTCACCATCAAGGGATGCAAAACGAATAGATCCTTCTGTTTCAGTCATACAGATGGCTACAGGATCTCCTAATTCTTTGCCCTTTTTGGCTCCAACATCAACTGCAGTTTCAATAACTTTGTGGAGAATATCTCTACCTTCTTTGTTATCCTGGAATCCAAGTATGTTAAAGACTGCTTCCTTGAGTCCAACCAAATTTACAACAAGGGATACAGAACTTCTTTGCATGTATTGAGTATTCTTTGCAAGTATTGGATTTAATCCTCTTCTAGTAAGATCTGAGATCTCTTTCTTTCTTAATGCCATAGATGCTAGAGCTGGTTTCATTAGTAATGCTAATCTAGCTCTGAAGTAAGTTTCATCTTTGTTTGACTCAAATGCAAGTCTTGGAAGATTAATTGAAACAGATTGTAATGTGATGGATAAAGGACTTGTATTCTTTGTTGAACCATTTGTTACTCCTGAACTTGATACTTGCCCTTTAGCAAACATTACCTTGCCTCCTAATGAAATAATTTCAGCGGCTGATTTGGAGACATCAGTTATCTTTCCTTTGTCATGATCAATTATCAAGCCAATCTTTGGTATTGGGGTGATCTTTACGTAATTTTTGTATGCATTAATGATCGAATTAATTATTTTTGTATCAGTTCCTAATTGTAATCTAATTGAGACAACAGTACTTGTTTTGTTATATTTTGAAGTCGTAGATGCAGTAGCAAATGCATCTGTTAATTTTTGTTCAAATTCTGGAAGTGACTTTGAATATTTTGTGAATAATCCTGCAAGTCCATCAAGCACAATTTCTTGTGATGCTTCTTTTGATAGAAGAGATATTGTAATAGATAATGCACTTGTTATACCATCAAGTTGTTTTGATGAAGAGATTCTTGATACGTCAAGGTATTTTCCACCAAGATCAATTCCATCTTCAATCAATTCTTTAATGTTAACAAATATGGTGTCTGGAATCATAGACCAAATTCCAGGGTTAGTAATGTGTAAGTCACCAGAAAGATGGGAGTCTGCTACATCTTTTGGAAGTATGTTTGTTAGCAAGTGTTCAGCAAATACTCGCTGTCCAGTGTTAAACAAGAGGCCTTCAGCGCCATTATCAACATTATCCAAGTTTGAAATCATCTCCTGGACGTCATAAACAGGCAATCCTAGGCGTGCAAGTTTGTTTCTGTATTCCTCATGGCCATGCTCAAGGAGAACAGAATTGACCATTTCTCTGATTAACGAGCCTGTAAGATAGGTGGTCTGATATTTGTAAATTCTATTTTCAACTTCCTCTGTTATTTTTTGGGCTAGCTCTAGTGGTAAACTTCCTTCACGAACTAATGACTGAATAATTTTATGAGAATTAAATTCTTCAATTGATTCATGGGATGTTCTAACATACATTTTTCCACTTTCAATAATAGATCTTTCTTCAATTTGTCTAGCCAAACTCAAAACCAATTTTCCAAGATTTGTAATTGTATAACGTCTTTCAGATTTGTTAAGTGCAACAAGTGATTGTCTTAATAATTTTCTCAAGTGGTAAGCAAATTTGCCACTCTCTTTTTTGGACTTGAATCCAGCTAATGATTTTAGTTCCGAATAAGTTAGAGGCCCCTTGGAGTTTAGGATTCTGAGGATATCAATTCTATTGGGACTTGCCATGACAGAAAAGATCATTCTGACACGTTTGGATGTTGATTGTAGAATGCCACTTCTCTTTGGTTCAGATATCTCTCCAGCTAATTCCATAAATCATTCTTAAAATAAGCTCTAATTAAGACTTATGACTAAATCATTTCAGAGAATTTTTGATCAGGTTTCTAATTTCTAGAAAAAGATTTTTGGATCAGAGATTGAATTTGAAATACAAAATGATTTGGTAAGTTCTTTAGGATCAGTTTTCTTTTACATCAAGGGAAAATTCTGCTGTTGAAAGTTTTTGTCCACATGATGGACACTTTCCATTGTAGGGATTCATTACATCTTTTAGAGATTTTAGCATCTTCATGTTTGTGATCTTTTCACCACATTTGCCACATGTGACTTCTACGGACATGAAAGTGATTAGACTGTCAAAAGTATTAAGAATCGATTTTGAATTTTTTTAATTAATCAAACAAATTATTTTACTGCTTTTTAATTATGATTCCACAGTTATCTTCAAAACCAGCAATTTTGGCTTTGGTTCCAACTGGTAGATCTTCAGGGGTAGCAATTCCTGCCATAAATCCAGAAATTCTCAAATCTGAATTATCTAATTTGAGTACAACAAAGGCATATGGAGTATATTTCTCAAAGCCTGCGGGAGCCACAGTAATTATGGTATAGGTAGCAATTGAGCCCACACCATCCAATAGAACGTCCTCAAAGCCCTTGCTTCCACATTTTAGACAATAATAGGCAGTGGACAGGTGAAGATATCCGCATTCAGTACATTTGTGAACTAAGAGTTTCCCTGCTTTTGCATGTTCAATAAGTTGCTCTTCAACAGTCATTTTATACACTTTCAAATACATGAACAGCGCAACTTGCGCCAGTTGCACCAAAGTTATGCGTTAAACCAATTTTTGCATCTTTAACAGTTCGTTCACCAGCCCTTCCAGTTAGTTGATCAAATACTTCAACCACTTGGCCAACACCTGTTGCACCAATTGGATGTCCTTTTGATTTAAGACCACCTGATGGATTAATTGAAATGTCTGAATTTAATTTTGTTCTACCTTCACGAACAGCTTGAATGCCTTGGCCTTTTTCAAAGAACCCTAGATCTTCGGTGTCAACTACTTCTGCAATTGTAAAGCAGTCATGTACTTCTGCAAAGTCAACATCTTTTGAAGTTATGCCTGCCATATTGTATGCAGCTTCTGCTGCAATCTTGGTACTAGGAATTGTTGTCATGTGTTCACGTCCTTGTAGTGCTGCAGGCGATCCACCTCTACCTGAACCAGTCACAGCAACATAGTCACCGCCATGCTCTTTTGCAAACTTTTCAGAACAAAGAATAACAGAACTTGCTCCATCAGAGAATGGACAGCAATCATAAAGTTTGAGAGGACTTGCAACTACTGGAGATTTCATTACATCGTCAATTGTAATTTTCTTTTGCATGTGAGCTTTTGGGTTTAGAAAACCATTATCATGATTCTTTACTGCAACTGCTGCAAAGTCTTCTTCTGTTGCTTTAAACTCAGTCAAGTAAGCTCTTGCCATAGATGCAAATAATCCTGGAAAAGATGCACCAGCTTGTCCTTCATAGAAAAAGTCTGAACAATATGCAAAGTAAGTTGTTGTCCATTCAGTTCCTGTATGAGTTACTTTTTCAACTCCAGTTACTAAAAGACAATCATAAAATCCTGCTGCAACATTTGCGTATGCTTCTCTAAAAGATACAGAACCACTTCCACATGCAGACTCTATTGTTAATGATGGTTTATCGGGAATTCCTAATCTACTCATCAAGACAGGACCAAGGTGTACTTGCTTGTCAGCTACTCCAAAGACGTTTGAAATGTAGGATGCTTTGATGTCTTTTGGAGAAATCCCAGCGCTTTCTATAGCTGCAACTGATGCCTGAGTAGTAATATCAGCAATACTCTCATTTAATTTTCCATATTTGGTGCTACCAGCGCCAAGAACACAAACCTTTTCCACAAATGTTGCTGACCCGAATCCCTATAAAAATTGTTTTAATAAATTCATGATAGAAAATGCCAGTAAAGAAAATTAGTCTTCAAACAATCCAGATCAAAAAAAGTGTAGTTAGGCATACTGTAAAAAAATCCAAGTCAAAAACTAGTGTTTTCAAAAAAGAGATCATTCAGTATCTAGACAATAATGGGTACTTGTCTTGGTCATCAAAAGACAAAAAATACATGATACTTGGAACAAATTCGCCAAAAAATGGACTAGTAACATGCCCTCAATGCAAATTAGGGGAATTGATGGTAATTAGATCCAGAACCACAAGAAAGCGATTCATGGGATGTTCCAACTTTTATGGTGGTTGTAAGGCTTCATCGCCATTATTACAAAAGGCTCGACTTAGGGCTACAAAGAAGCCTTGTGAAGTTTGTATGTGGCCGATGATAATTTTCCGTTACTCAAGAAAACAGAAATGGATCAAGCAGTGTTCAAATTTTAGTTGCGATAGTAGAAAGTCTAAGACTTCAAAATAGAGTAGACCTTTGGTCTTCTGTTTTTAAGCAGTGGTAATGCTTTGCGTGTTTGTTTTACTTTGTCAAGATCAATATTGACAAAACTAATTCCTTGTCTTTTTTTCATATCAAGTAGTATCTTACCATATGGATCTACAACCAGACTTCGGCCACAGTAAATATTACCCACTTGATCTGGCGCTATTACATAACAACCATTCTCAATAGCACGTGTTTTGTTAATTGTAATCCAATGCTCCTCTTTCATGTTACCTTGTACCCATGCAGAAGGCGCAATTAATACTTCAGCGCCAGCTAGTACAAGTGATCGTGACATCTCGGGAAATCTAAGATCATAACAGATCATCATTCCAGTTTTTCCAAGTGAAGTTTTTACTGGTTTTGCAATCTTTGAGCCTGATGTCATTTTGTCTGATTCTCGAAATCCTAGTGCATCATAGAGATGGATTTTTCTATACGTAGAGATAACTTTGCCTGTTTCATCAATTGCAAATGAAGTGTCATAGACGCGATCTTTTTTCTTGCTCTTCTCATAAAATGATCCCACAACTTGAATTTTATTTTCTTTGGCAGCATTTGCAATTTCTGAAACAAAATTACCACTAATTGTTTCAGCTAGGCTTGCAAGCTGATTTGGCATTTGAGTGGAATTTGTGTAAAACATCATAAATTCTGGGAATGCACATAATGTAGCATTCTTTGAGGCTGCTTTTTGGATATACGAGATTATTTTTTTGAGATTGTTTTCTTTGTTAGTTGATGCCTTGAATTGCACAACTGCTACCTTCATGAAAGAGATAAAGTAATTGAGAATAAAAGGATAAACAATTGGTACAACTGGTAAATGTACCATTTTCTTATTATTCAAATTCTGTTTATCAATTTCAAACCGACCATAGTGTGTATGTGAACCCAGACTGGGGGATTGTTCCAGTCAATCATTTTTAAAATTTTGTTATAATTTTTGATTAAAGTATGTAACTTAAGACCAGCAACGATTAGTTAATTGGTGAGAGTTCCAATTAACTATAATTTTGAAATTTAGTATTTAGATCATACTGATGATTCCTACTATTCCCTTTTATACAAAAATCACAAAACAACTATTGGTATTACTTTAGTGAGTCATCTGCTAGTTTACCGTCGTCCAGAGATTGGGCATTTTGGCCCAATCTTTTTAATTAAAAGAAGAAAAAACTAGTTGGGTATTCTAGTTTACAATTGTTTTCCAGCTAAGAACCAGTTTTCTTTTGGATTGTCTTCAAAAACAACAATTACATGATTCTCTTTTGTTTTTAGAATCTTAACTGCTGATTCTGTAATTGCTTTTGCATACTCATCTTTTTGTTCCTGTGTTCTACCAGGATACATCGATACTGTAATCAATGGCATGATAAGTAAAACTAGAATCAAGAATTTATTCGTTCAATAATCTGGTCTGTATCCATATCTTGTACCATACGTATATTCAGAACTATGTGTTTTTTTGTATAGATATCCAGTTGCAAATCCTATTGCAAATCCTCCAATATGTGCCATATATGCAACACCTCCACCTGCAACACCAAAACCACCTATGAAAAAAGGCAAGAGATTTTGGAAGACTAACCAAAATGGCAGAAACCATTTTGCTTGAATATGCATCATTCTCCAAAAAAATCCTAACATAAGAAAAGTGGTAATTCGAACTCTAGGAAATATTGCCAAGTATGCTCCAAGTACACCAGATATTGCTCCAGATGCACCTACTGCAGGAATGGAACTTGTTGGATCAATTACAATGTGGGCTAATCCTGCACCAGCTCCCCAAGCAAGATAAATTAAAAGAAATTTTGCTTTGCCAAACTTTAGTTCAATGTTATCACCAAATATCCACAAAAACAACATGTTACCACCCAAATGCATCAGACCGCCATGCATGAACATTGAACTTAGTAATGAAAAATATGGAGTATCAGGACACGAAATTCCAGGTTGAATCATAGATGAAAAACCAGTAATACAACTGGGAACTGCACCCCATTCAAAAAACATCAAAGCAGCTTGTGAATTAGAAAACTCCCAGAATTGTCCAGTAAAAGCAATTTCATACAAAAATACTGCGACATTAATCACCATTAATGAAATAGTTACCTTTGGTTTGAATCCTGGTGGATGTGGGTTTTCGTCTCTTAATGGAAGCATTAGTCATTTTGAGTGATTAAAATTTCTATAATAAGATTATTTTAAAAAAGATGAGAAACATGATGATTGTTATGTTTCTCACCTAACTATGGCGGTATACCAAATTAATTGAAAAATAAATTATAAGAAAATTGGAATATTCGTAAGATGTATTAAAAATAAAAAGAAATAAGATTTGGAATATTCAGTTAATCGTCTTTATCGTGTTTAACTTTTTTTCCTGGGAATTTACCATCATCAATGTCTGCAGTACATCCAAAGCCACCAAACCATGATGGATTGTTAAAGGCAGATCCTCCGTCAGGAGCATCACGACAAATTGCTTTTACATCTATTGGGACATCCATTACATCAAAGTAATTGACAGTTCCAGTTACATGATAACCATAGATTCCTGTCTCAGCTAGAATTTGTCTAGCAAAGAAGTGGCCTGGATCGCCATGTACTGCACCAACTACAACATCAGTTTCTAAAGGTTCAAAACCTTTTTCGACAGCCTTGTTGTACTGTTTGTCATTCTTGTAATAGAATTTGTCAACCTTCAAATCAGCTTCTTCAAGATTCAAACCAGTTCTGGTGTCACTAATGAATAACTCCATTGGATGCTCACCAGACCATTTGCCTGATTCTTGTGCTCTTGTTGGTTCGTTGTTGTGTCCCATGATAACAGTTATGAAACGATGTTCTCCATTAGGAAGAGTAAATCCGATTACTTGTCCACCGTGAGCAAATGCTTGCTCAGATGCTACTCCTGCTAGAATCATTGCAGATGCAATGGATGCTACCAAGAAGAGTTGTGTTTTATTTGATTTCATTTTCATTATCTCCTATTGTGATGAATGTCCTAATCCATCGTTTGTATGGTCATCATCATTTAGATCATAGATTACATTTCTGTTCAAGTCAAGATATGGTCCATCTTCATATGGATTATCAGCAATGCTTCCAAGAACTCTTTGTATGTTGATATCAACTACATGTCCTGGTGCAAAGGTGATTGGTTCTCCTGAGAGATTTACTAAATCAATGTCAGTAACTCTTGGTGCACCACCATTTAGTGGATCAGGAATGTGGGCATGGAATACACATTGATCACCAGTACCTGCCAAAGTTGGAGAAGATACAGTGTTGATGTAAAACAATGGAATTGGTTCCATGTGTGTACCTGAAGCATGCTCATCAATATGACCTGCAATTGCTGTAATTAGTGGCTGGTATGTATCATCACCCTCTGAAACTGGTTCACAAGGAGATGTCAACAAGAAATGTCCTGAAACATAATTAGGACTTGAATCATACAATGGGAAAACGCCTCCAGCTGGAAGTGTCATTCCATCTAGTCTGATGTGTGTGTTATCAGGAATAGTTCCTGTAGCAACACCTGCTTCAAAACTGTGACTTGCAAATGAATAACCACCAAATGCTAATGCAATTGTTAGTAATGCAGTACCTGCAATCATAGATATTTTGTTCTGTTTTAGAAAAGTCATTAAAAATAATTTTAGAATTTAATTAAAAACAAATTTGGTACATTAGTAAATTGTACTGGTTTAATTCTCAAAAAAATATTTTATAATATGAAAAATTTAGAAATACTCTACAAAAAAATTCTTATCCAAATTAAAAAAAATAAAAGAAGAAAATAGGTTAAGATTCGTGTTCTTCTTCCATTCCACTATCAAGTAGGCCTTTTTTATCTAATTTTTCACAGATTTTTTCGCCATCACTTGTTGGCAGAATATCACCTCTAAGGACACCAACGCCTCCATCACCATGAATCATAGTGAAGAGATTTCCATCACATAAGTTCTTTAGTTGTGAAGTTAAAGTTTCTGAGTTATCATGACCACCATATGATTGGTTTTCATCACCATCATCCCAAATTCCTTTAATGAATCCTTTAGTTGGTTTTACAACTAAATCGGCATCATCTTCTCCTGGTGCCTTGTATACATTTAGAACATGTGCACCATGATGATTTTCATGAAGATGTAATTTTGTTACATCGTCAGATGTTTCTGAAGTTGCTCCACCACTAATATCCATATTTTCTATGGAAATTCTGTACTTTAGAGATTCACCATTCTTATCTAACCAAAATTTGGCTGTAGCAGTACCATCAAAACCAGCTGGTGTAGAAGGAACTGTATTTAGTGTAGCTGTAAAGCTTGGCTCTTTCTTAAACTTCCACTTGTTATCTGCTGCATCGGCATCTTGTAGTGTTATTCCCATGACAGTAGAAATTGCAAATATAGCTACTAGTGAAAATACTAGTGCGTTTGTTTTTGTTTTCATTAAGAATTATTTTTAATTTTTTTATAAAATAGATCTGGGTTGTTCGTCGAATGTACCAATTAGATTACAATAATACTTCTTTTAACAAGATTTTCAATCATATTTAGAAACTCATCATCTGAGATTTTGTTATCACTCCACCATTGAGTAGTAATTTTTACCCATTGTGGAATTTTCCATTGAGATCCTGAAACAATTTCTTGCTGTGGAGCAGAAATGATTTGTTTTTCAAACAAAAAATCAATTCCTTCTAGAAATTCAGAGTCAGGTATTTGATCAGTTGCCCACCATTGAGCATTGGTTTTGATAAATTGTGGGATTTTAGAAATAGTTGGAGGCAATCCTTTTTCAAATCCGGTAATTTTTAAAATTCCTTGAGACTGAGGTCCAACATTAAAGGCTACATGCCACTGACCCATCTCATCAATACTTTGGATAAACTCAATTGACTCATCATTTATTGTAACATCAAACTTTTCTTTGCCTGAGATTGGTGGAAACTCAAAGTTTGCATAAGTATTAAGAGGGTAGCTATTGTATCCACGCATGGTAAGGGTGGTTCCATCATCACTGAATTTTGCTGCTGAATACCATGCCCCAGAGTCATATCTGAAATCAAAGTCTCCATCATTTTTCTTTGCAGTTACTGGGATTACAGTAGTATCAACTGGTGCAAAACAGCTATAGTAAAACACATCATCTATAACAGATGGATCAGGATACATTGAGAAATTAATGATTTCATTAGGTTCTATTTTTTCTATAAACTCAATGTTCTGAGTAATATCTAGAACATTTTCATATCCATGAACTACTGCATAGATTTTTGGATAATAGATTGTATTATCTCCTGTATTTTGAATTCGTCCAGTAATATGGCCGTCTTTATGTTTTATCAGAGTTTCATCATATAGAACCTGAATTGGGACTTCATTTGTTATGGTTTTCTGATAGGTTAGTTTAGGATTTTCCAAAACAGGTGTGTTTCCCTGCAATTCAAGAAATTTTATCTTAAATGGGATTTCTTTGCCAGAAGCTAATGGGACATGCTGAATTGTCTTTGATATTGTTTGGGAATCATCAATCACGCTGACAGTTATAATTGGAATTACGGCAAAATCATTTTGATTTTTTACATTTCCAACTACAGTGTAGATTCCATTTGCATCAAAGTATCCCAGATATTCATGTAATGGAACGTAGACATCTGCAAATGCCTGTGGAGTTAAAAAAGAAACAAAGAAAAATCCAAGTAAAAGAATTACAGCTGAAATATTTTTAGAATGAGTTGATAATATCTTCAAATCCAGATGTTGGTTTTTCAAGTAATCCCGGCCTATAGTCTTCAACTAATTTATCTATAACATCTATTGCTTTAATATGATATCTTTTTTTTAGGTCTACAAGTTTTGTCTCAACTAGTTCATCATCAACTAGCTGTGAAAGATATAATGAAACAGTAGATGGTGATTTTTTAACTTCTTTAACTATTTGGCTAAATTCTAAACCATCTTCTTTGACTAGAGCAAGTAAAATATCTCTTGGAGTTTGTTTTCTTAATGCCTTGATAACCAGAGATTCATCTTCTGTGATGTATGGTGGATAAAATCTAGTTTGTCGTGGACCACGTGCAACCTTTATGATTCCATTTTTTTCTAATTTTCCCAAATAATGACTTAGAACGCCATTTTTTAATCCAGATGTACGCATGATTTCGCGGAATTGAATTCCAGGATTTGTCTCAATAATTTTTTGAATTTTTGAATCTCTATCAGTCATTTCTAAACACTCCTAATGCTAGCAATCCTAATGTCACAAAAGTCAATAAATGTCCAACCTCTGAAATTGACATTCCACCAAGATCGTAGATATTTGGCCAAGTTGCATCAACAAGTAATACTACTTCAGCAGCAATAAAATTAGTAAATGCTATAGCACTTAGTAAAAGTCGTTTTGTTCTTAATCTATAATATGCAAAAAGTGCCAATACTGAAATAAAAACTGCAAGAGAAATTCCACCAACATGCAAGAAAATATGTGCCAAGTGATAACCATGCAATAAGTGTGGAACAATAATTGGCAAAGCCAATATTGCAACTACGCCTGTTACTACAATCGAAAATAATGTTGATTTTCTCTCAACAATTCTTTCTGGTCTAAACAAAGTAAACAAAATTACCGTGATTATTGATTTAAACCGACTGGTCCAATTCTCGAATAGTATTCGATCATACACGAATAATTCCTTTTTGAATTAGAAATTCCAGTCCTTGAACAAAGGTTTCATTATCAATTTGACCATCTGCCCACCAGCCTGCATTGTTTCTAATCCAATCTGGAATACTTTGAGATTCTGTTGATTCCTGCTGCGTAGAAGGAATTACAATGATTTTATTTTTAATCAAATATTCAATTCCCTGAATGAATGTATTATCATCAATTTGTTCTTCAGACCACCATAACGCATTGTTTCTAATCCAATCTGGAATGGATATTTCATTTGTTTGAGTAATTCTATCAATAACTACTGGAATAGATGTTCTTGCCCGATCATTTCCATCCAAGTTCTCAAAATTCAGATGAACAATTCCTGTAATGTCTTTTGGAATCATTACTGGTACAACATTGTGTTCGTCTTTAGAATCTGTACTTATTCCACTTTGCTCAAAGATTACTCTATCATTTTGAGTTATAGAAAAATCATAATTTGTAGAAACTGGCTTGTTTCTCAAAAAAATATCTGTTATATCAAAAATTATTTCAGCATTGGAATTTGATTTTAGATTTTCAGGCTCCGATGATACAAGAATTCTAAATTGGCCATTATCAGTAACTGAACTCAAATGAGTTTCTTGTCGGTCTGGTGTAATTACAAAATTCATCACACCATCTAATGGATTGTTTTGAAAAATATTCATCAATTCTTTTTGATAAATGATAAAATGGACAATTCTGCCATCAGAGAAAAAATCATCAATGTTTACAATGTCTTCAGACAGCTTAATTCCATTGACGTGCATTGTAAACCCGGATACTAGCAAGTCACCAAATTTTTTTGGAATTACTAGTTCTTGATGTACAACTGATGTCTGATTAATGTTAGATATGCTCCAATCAAAAGGCATGGAATATGTGATCTCTTTTGTGTTTGGATCATAATGAAAATCTGAAATCTCATCATAGTATGTAATTACATCGATGCTCTGTTCTCCAAAGTTAGGATCCACAAAATCATGCCTAGTTGTTTGTGCAATAGAGATTCCAGCATTGAATTCAATGGGTTTTGCTAATTTCTGGGAATATTCTTCAGCAGTAAGTATCTTAACATCAAATTTGTATAAGCCTCCTTCACTAAGTTTTGGTCCTTTGACATGAACCATCCTGCTTTCAAGACCAATTAAGGAACCAAAAAAATTGCCACCATTATCTTCCTCAATTACTATAGAGTCAGTATCCTCTGAGACAAAATTAAAAACAATAAATCCATAATCTGCCTTAAATTCGCGTTCAAAAAGAAATTTTTCACCACGTTCGGATTTTATTAAGAAAGTAACATCCCTCAGTGTAACTTTGGAATCAAAGTCAATTAGTGAAATAGATATTTGCTGATCATCACTAGCTTCAGGATCACTTTGTGAGGATGAAACTTCAAGCGTTACTTGTTTTCCATTAAGTTCTACTGGAGGAAAAGTTTCGCTTCCTACACCATGCCCATAAACCGAATCAAACACAAGCAGTGTTGAAAATGCAAATACTGCAATTAGTAGAAAAAATTTCAAACTATGTCCACTTTGTTGGATCTTTTTTGCGTACTTCTTTTCCATCAATAGTAATTCGATCTTTTTCTTCAAATACAGTATGCCACTTACCATTGCTTGGAAAGATCTTGTTCATTTCTTCAACTTTATCATTAGTTGGTGCCTTATTCATCAAAGCTCCCCATCGCATGTTAGGAATTTTTGGCATGATATCATTGATGTCTTTCATGATTTCTCATTACTGAATTTATTTAAAAATCTATGACTGTATCTTCATGATTCCTTCTTTGATCAAGTACTGAATTCCTTGAACAAAAGATGAATCATCAATGGAACCATCTGCCCACCAGCCTGCATTGTTTTTAATCCATGATGGGATTTCATTTGATCCTAGTCCAGCTCCTTGGGTTGTTGGAGGAATCTTCATGATTCCTTCTTTGATCAAGTACTGAATTCCTTGAACAAAAGATGAATCATCAATGGAACCATCTGCCCACCAGCCTGCATTGTTTTTAATCCATGATGGGATTTGCTCCTTCTGAGGTGTCATAATACTACCGGGTCCTACCTCAATTATTGCCGAACCAATTCCAGCATACTTTGGATTATAATCTAAACCAGTTCCATAAACCCAAACATCAATTCTAATTTGGCCTTCAGATGGAACAAAAATTCTTTGAATGTCTAGTCCTTCGATTGATACAATTCCAGGATTAACATTGTCTGTACCAGTATTTCTAGTAATTTCGTTATCCAGTGAATCTAAGACGGCATATCCATATCTGACATCTTTAATTAATCCACCATTTTCATTAAAGAACGTAAATTCAAATGGTATCTCTTGATTTGCACCGTATTTTCCATCCCATGAAATACTCACAGTAGTTGGAACTTGCTCAAAGGTTTTAGAATCAACCAGATAAAATTCAGTAGAACTTTTTGAAGTTTCTTCTAATGGAAGTAACTTCAATTCCATTATTCCACTGTCATGATTTTCAGGACCTAGAGAATCATTAATTTTTTGTAATTCATTTTTAGTTACTAGAAAATGAATTACATTTGTATCATCATAAGAATATGGATCATTTAGCAAAGCTCGTTGGTCAATTTCAACTCCATTTACATATCCCTTGAATTGTTTTCCTTCTGCATATGGAACAAATGATTTAGGAACTCTAACTTCTTCATGTACAACTTGAACTAAATCAACATAGTCTGGACTCCAATCAAAAGGCATATCAAAATTAATGGAGTTATCATTTTGATCAAATTCAAAGTTTTTCACTTCATCATAGTAAGTTTTTACAACTATTGGAATTTCTTCTGCATTTGCAGTTTGAATTACAAAGTCTTGTTCTTGTGCGATACTAACAAATGTATCATAACTAAGTAAATTTGCCAGAACTATTTTAGGACCGGTTGCTGCCTCAATATCAATTCGGATATTATACAAACCCCCTTTGTCAAATATCGGACCTGTAATTGTAGGTCGTGCACAAGTATCTAAATTATTATCATTGCATGCCTCTCCTTGTACAGCTAAGGCACCAGGGGCACTTACATGCTCAGAACCGCCATAAATCGTACATTTCCAAAGCTCATCCTTTGCACAATCTGCTTTTGGACGGATTTCAACATCTAGTCTTCCATCCATATCATAGAATAGATTACGTGCAAGTAATTCTCCGCTTCGCCAGACTTCAATTCTGTAAGTTACTTTTTCTAAAGTAGTATCTGTAAGAGTATCAAAGAATCGAATTTTCATATTAACATCATCAACATCACCAATTGTAATATCAGAAGGAGACAAATCAGTACGTACTGTAACTTCCATATCTCCAAAACTCAAGGGTTCTGCCTGATCTCCTCCAAGTCCATGTGCAAATGCATCAGGAATTATTGCAGGAATTGTAAATATTCCGGCTATAGCAACCAGTAGGAAAAATTTATTGTGCAATATTGAAAGTGTATAAAATCCATATTTAAAGATGGCATAGTATTTCTAAGCGTGAGAATTTTTTTTGTGAGTAAATAAAGTAGAATTTTTATTGGTGAGTAAAAAAAATACATCATGAAGATTATTTTTGCATTATTACTAATTCCATTATTGATCATTCCAGCTTTTGCAGAAACACAAACGGTATCAACTGACAAAGGAACGTTAGATGTCAAATTGACTTATGAACCAATTGAGCCAAATACTCAAACTAAAATAAATATTGATTTCATCAATCCACAAACACAAAAAATTCAAGAACATATTGATTATTCCATTACAGTTTCAAAGGACGGAGAAACGGTTTTTGGTCCAATCCCACTAACACATACATCAGTTGGTTCTGTAAAAATTCCAATTGAGTTTAATTTGGGAGAGGGGTCATACTCAATGAACTTTAACATTGAAGGAATTCTATTTCAACCAATTCCAGCTGAAACGGCATCATTTGATATTGTGGTAGGCGAAGCATATGCGCAACCTGATCCACCTGAAAATGAAACAGTTAATGGAGAAAATGGTGGATGTCTAATTGCAACTGCAACATTTGGTTCAGAATTATCACCACAGGTTCAGCAATTAAGAGAACTTAGAGATAATACAGTTCTAAAAACATCTTCTGGAACTGTATTTATGTCAGGATTCAATCAATTGTATTATTCATTTTCACCAAGTATTGCAGACTATGAAAGAGAAAATCCTGTTTTCAGAGATATAATGAAAATATCACTTACTCCAATGCTTTCATCTTTATCATTATTGAATTATGTGGATATTGATTCAGAGCAAGAAATGCTTGGATATGGAATCTCCATAGTTCTACTAAATATCGGAATGTATATTGGAATTCCAGTATTTGGAATTCTAAAATTGTACCAATTTAGAAAAAAGTAATACCATCTCTGGAATTTCCAGTGAAGTTTTTATGTATCCAGAGAGGTAGTCTGTTTAATGAAGACAAAAGCACTTAGCTCTTTCTTCGTACTATTTGCTATTGCAGCAGGTATTGTCGCATTGACACCAGCTGCTTTTGCAGATCATTCAGAAGTCACAATAGAGGCAGCAATTGGTTCTGGAGCTCCAGGATGTGAAGAGACTGCAGAAGGATGTTACATTCCTACTACTGCAACAGTTGATGTTGGCGGTGTAGTAATAATGTCAAATCCTGATACCGCAGCACACACATTCACAGCAGGAACACCAGACAACGGCCCAAGTGGCGAGTTTGATACAGGATTGTTGATGGCAGGAAATTCCTTTGAATGGACTCCAGATACAGTAGGTGAAGTTCCTTATTTCTGTATGGTTCATCCTTGGATGCAAGCTTTGATCATAGTACAAGAAGTAGGAGCTGAAGAAGACGATCATGGTGACGATGACGGTAAAATGATGCACATGGAAGGTGCTGCATCTGCAACCGGAATGTTATCTGATGGCACAAAAGTTTCAGTTTGGACTACGGCACCAGCTGCAGGTGAAATGATGGAAATAACCATTGAATTTGACGATGTAGAACATGTTAATCACGACATTATGGTTACACAAAATGGTAAAGAAGTTCTAAACGATAAAGGAGCACATCATCATGAAGGCAAAGGTATGCATACTACAGCTGCATTAGCATCTGCAGATCCAGTAGAAATCACTATTACCTTCCAAGGTTATGGTGTTAATGATCCTAAAACAGGACCAATTGGTGAAGTAGTAGTATTCACAAACGTTGTTCCAGAATTTGGTACAATAGCAATGATGATACTAGCTGTTGCAATCATAAGCATTGTCGCAGTAACCGCAAAATCTAGAGTCGTTCCAAGATTTTAGGAATACCTCTTTTCTATTTTCTTTTTATTAAAGCAATTATTGCCAAGATTATAGCTGCTGCTGCAATAGATAAACCAAATATTGCAAAGTCATACGCAACACCACCATCGGATGTAACAGTTGTCTCACCAGACTTTAGATTTGAAACATCTTTTTGTATTGCAGATATTGCATTTTTGAGTGCTGCAACATCGCCTGATCCTCCACTGCTTTGAGGTGGAAAATTCAAAATTGATGTGCTTTCTACATCTTCAATTGGAATTTCTACATCAACAGGCATTCCAGCAATTTCTCCTTTCAAATCCATGAGATATGTTCCAGTCTTAGTAGGAATAATTGGTGAAAAATAGTATCCAGGTCGTGGATCGCCGTTTACATCAATTGTTTTTGTCACTCCACCAAAAACAACTGTCGCCTCTAAATTCTTAAAGGCACTTGTAATGCCCTTGAATGATCCTTCAGTATCTCCAGCTTCAGTGATTTTAAAGACAATATCATTCCGAATTCCAACAACTGGAGGCTCTAGTCCCCATCCTACTTCTATGTGATATTTGTCAACTTCTACAGTAGTATGTGCAAATGAAGGTGCTATCATTCCTATTGAGAACAATAATGCAATTAATCCAATAAGTATAATCTTCACGACAATCATATGATTGTTACAAGTTATTATCTTTACGTGAATTGGTACAAATGACGAACACATGAAAACTGTTTAAATTATCATTAGTGCTCAGAAGATTAAATGATGAAATTTCTTTTAGTTTTACTAATATTTTCATCAATGTCAATTCCATTTGCAGTAGCACATCCCTTTACATTAGAAACAATTCCAAGTCAAGAATCAAATGCTCCAGCAGGAACTACAGAAGTTATTGTTTACTTTTCAGAACCAGTTGAAATAGAGTTTAGCACGCTAAAAGTGATTGATAGTGATGGAAATCAAATTGATAACAAAGATACAAAATATTATCAAGGAGAAGAATCGCTAATTGTAACAACACCACCATTAGAAGATGGAGTTTACACTGCAACAAGCAAAGTATTATCAAAAGTTGATGGTCATTTGGTTCCTAATGCATTCTTGTTTGCAGTAGGGGACGTAGTAATTACTTCAGACTTACTTGGAAAAGAGAGTCCTACTGAATTGATATTTTTACCAGAAGCAGGTGCAAGATATCCAGGTCTTGTAGGACAAACAATTGTTTTGGGTGCAGTAATTGCCTCTTTATTAATTTGGGGAACACAAAACAAGCATCTGATTAAGGAAGAGATTGACAAGATAGAGTCATTTCATCACGGAAAATTTATGTCAATTACAGGAATAGGCTTGATTCTTGTTTTCATTTCAGATATTTTGATGATTGCAGTTCAATCAATTAGAATTGAATCATCACCACTTGATGCAATCCAAACTACATTTGGAAATACTTGGTTAATCAGAATGATACTTACAATAATTTTACTTGGAATATGGTTTGCCTTAGATAGAAAGAAAATACTTTCAAAGAAGAATCAAATACCAATGCTAGTAGCTACATTAGGACTAATTAGCACTTCAAGCTTGATTGGACATGGTGCTGCCAGTGGAGAAAATGCAGCACTTGTTTTAGATTATTTGCATAATTTAGTGGCAGGAATATGGATTGGTGGCATAATGTATTTTGTTTTTATCTTATTGCCAACATTTTCTCAATTAAAAGAAAAGAAAAAAGAAAAAATGAGTTTGGTACTTATTCCAAGATTTTCGATTGCATTTATCATTGCAATAGGGGTTGTAATTATCACAGGTCCAACATTGTTGTGGTTCCTAGAAAGTGATGTTGGAGTAATTACTGAATCAGTATATGGTCAATTGATAATTCTAAAGATTGCAATTGCATCAATTATGGTTGGGTTAGGAGGATTCTTTCAATTTAGAGTACAAAAAACTGCAGAGAAAAACTACAGTTCAGGAAAGATATTAGTTCACAAAAAGATAAAGAGATCACTCAAGGTAGATGCTGCTTTAGGAATTATTCTTCTAGGTGTAGTAGCCTTGCTTTCAAATGGAACTCTTCCTGCAGGGGAAATTCAAAAGGTAGATGCGCAAGAGAGTTTCTTTGGTTTTAAAACAACTGAATACAGTGAGAATGCCAAATTTGAGATTGAAATTTTACCATTTGCAACTGGACAAAATACAATAATAGTCAAAGTAAGTGATTTTGAAAATAAACCACTCTACGATTATGCTCAGCTTAAAGTAAAAATTTCCAATCCTTCAAAAAATATTTCTCCAATATTAGTTCCAATGGAGATCATCAAAGAAGACAAAAACAATCCAATAGAGTATCAAGGAGAATTAACTTTTGGATTCTCTGGAGATTGGGAGATGGAAATTGAAGCTCAACGAACAGAAAATGCAAATGAAGATAAAATTATCAACTTGGTTGTAAAACCAAGACTAGAGAATCTTCAAACTCAGATAATAGAATACCAACTTCCTGAAGTTGCAAAACCTCTTTTTCCATTATATGATGGAAAAAACTCTATTTGGATAAGTGATCCTTCTGCTCCTCGATTATGGGAATTTTCTTTAGATACTGAAGAATTTTCATCGTATACATTTGATGGATTGACTACAACATTTCTAACAATAGATCACAACGGAAGTATTTGGTTTACGGATACTCCAAGAAATCAAATTGGATTTATTGATCCAGAAACTAAAAAAATAACTACAAAAACCATACCAAAACTTGATCCTGTAATTTCAGACAATACTCCAATATTCTTGCTTGCAGATTATGATGGGAATATTTGGATTACCATAATCAACAAAGACAGAATTCTAAAATACATTCCAGAACTTGATAAATTCGAAGAGATAGTTCTTCCTGACAAACAATCCCTACCATTTGCATTGACAATCGATGAAGAAGGAAATATTTGGTTTAGTACTACAGGTGCAGGAAAAATTGGATTTATTGAGCCTGATACCAACAAGATTACTCAGTTTACAAATGATGAACCACTTCAGGCTCCAGAATACCTGATTTTTGATAAAAATGGGAATTTATGGATTGCAGAGCATACGGGTTTGGCCATCACTAAATTCAATCCAGTTTTAGAAACATTTGAAAAAGTCATAGTTCCAGATCAAGATGCATTACCATTTGGTATGGCATTTGATAAGTATGGAAATATTTGGTTTGCCCAACATACAGTTGACAAAATTGCAGTCTATGATCCAGATAATTCAAATCTATTAGAAATTCCAGTTCCAAGTGAGACATCGTTTGTTCAATTTATGACATCAGATGGAGATAGTAATGTATGGTTTGTTGAGCAACAATCAAACAAGCTTGCTACTGTAAAGATGACAGAAATTCCAGTAAGTGTATCACAAATATCAACAAGTAATAGTTTGGAATTAAAATATACAGAGATTGCATCTCCATTAATTGCATTAGGAATTATTGCAACATCATTGTTTTTTGTTAAGAGTGTTCAGGATAAAAGAAGATTAAATTCATTGGTTAATTCTTAGATAACAATCCTGAAGATTTTACTCCCATAGTACCTGCAAGTAAACCAATTGCCAACAAAACAATAGTTCCTGCAGGAGTTATATCAAATATGTAAGAGAGTAAAATTCCCACAACTACAGAAAATATAGAGAAACTCATAGAAATAATTGCAGTTTGTTTGAAACCTTTTCCATACATAATAGCAGTCACATTTGGAATTACAAACAAAGCTGAGATCAGTAGAACACCTACAAGCTGTATTGATGTAACTACAGTAATTCCTGCCATAAAAACAATCAAATAATTTATTTTCTCAACCGGAATTCCACTAACTTTGGCCTGTTCTTCATTAAATGTTGAATAAAGCATTTGACGATAGAGCAATAAAATTACAATTAGAATTACACCTGTTAGTGCTAAAATCAGAACAGTATCATCTACACTTACAAGAAGGATACTACCAAAGAGAAAACTAAAGATATCAATGGTAAATCCGCCTGATAATCCAATAATTACTAGCCCCACTGCTATACCGGATGACAAAAGAACTGCAATAGAGGCATCGCCTGATATGTTGTATCGATCTTTAATTTTTGTAATTATCATTGCGCTTGCAATTGAAACGCCATAAGCAGTCCATAATGGATAAACACCTGCTAGTAAACCCAACGCAATTCCACCAAATGATGAATGTGCAATAGCATCACCAAATAGAGAGTAACGTCTTAAAACTAAAAACAATCCAACAACTGAACAAAGAATAGCAATTGCTATACCTGAAATTAATGCTCTATGCATAAAACTAAAGGTTAGAATTTCTATTGACATGATTAATGATGATGCATATGTTCCTGCATTGATGCTTCAGAGTATTGCTTCACTAGTTCATCATTTGAAAAGAATTTTTCGGATTCGCCATGGAAAAATAATGTTCTATTAATACATGCAACATGATTTGCAAGTTTATTGACTGCGTCAAGATCATGTGATGACCAAATAATAGTAATTTTTTGTTTAGAGTTTAGTTCTTTAAGAATACTAAAGAATAGATCTATGCTTTGTTGATCAATTCCTGTAACTGGTTCATCTAAAATCAGAATTTTTGGATTATTTACTAGAGCTTTTGCAATAAAGACACGTTGCTGCTGTCCTCCAGATAATTCTCCTATTCTTCTTTCACGTAATTCATGTATCCATAGTTGCTGTAAAATTTCATCAATTTTATTTTCATCAGATTCTTTACGTAACCCCATTCGAACGACATCAGTCACGGTTACAGGGAAATTTTTCTCAAAGATTGGTTTTTGAGGAACGTAACCAAGCTGTTTTAGATAGTTTTTTGATTTTTTAATATCCTTATCAAAAAACTTGATTGTACCATTGTATCTAGTATTCAGTCCAAGCATTGAAGCAAAAAGTGTAGATTTTCCTGCACCATTTGGACCAATTATGCCTAAAAAATCACCTTGATTAACAACTAGACTAACGTCATCAAGTGCCTTAACATCAGGGTATTCAACAGTTAGATTATTGATTTCAACTACTTTCAACATAATGCCTCCTTGAGGTTTTCAAGATTTTGTGTCATTTTTGAAATATAATTATCATCAGAAACAACTTCAAGTGGTGAGAGAACCAGAACTTTTCCACCTATTTCATTAGCAATTATTTGAGAAGTTTTTGTGTTAACTGTTTCTTCACTAAAGATCACTTTTATGTTTAATTCTCTTGCTTTTGAAATTACATTCTCTAATGTTTTTGCAGTTACTTCTCCATGAGAATTAGTTGTTTGAATAATTGTATGTTGATTCAAATCATATTCATCTGCAAAATATGAAAATGCATCATGAAATGCAATGAAATCTTTGTTACAAGTGGATAATTGATTTCTAATTTTTAAATCAAGTTTATGTAATTCTTCACTATATTTTGCAGCATTTGTCAGATAGAATTCTTCATTTTCAGGATCTGCACTAGAAAACGCTAATGCAATATTTCCAACTTGTTTAATTGCAAAGATAGGATTTAACCAAATGTGAGGATCACCTTCTAAATGTTGATGATCACCATGTTCTTCATCTTTATGTTCTTCATCTTTATGTTCTTCATCTTTATGTTCTTCATCTTTATGTTCTTCATCGATTGATTTTGTTAATATTATTCCTTTACTGGTATCAACTATGATTCCATCAAATCCACTATCAATTAGATCATCAACCCAGTTTTCAAAACCAATTCCATTAATTATGATTAAATCTGATTTTTGCATTTGTTGAACATCTTTAATTGTAGGTTCCCAATCATGTGGTTCCACTCCAACAGGAACCAGCAAAATTGAATTAATTTTTTCTTGACCAACTATTTGGGAGAATTCATGAAGTGGGTTAAATGATGAAATTACTTGAAGTTTGGAATCATCAAAAGTTGAAAATTGTTGATTCGTATTAGTACTATAAACTGCAATTGAGCTTAATGGAATTACCACCAAAATTGCTGTGATTGCCAGTTTTGTCTGAATATTCATAAATAAATTCAATGAATATTATTAATATATCTATAAAAAGTTAATAAGATTAATTGTTAAACTTATAAGATAATTAATAACATTAGGCATATGCCGATAGTATCAATATCACTAAATGATGAAATCCTCTCCGAATTAGACAAACTTCAAACTTCCATGGGATTTTCAGGAAGATCAGAGGCAATAAGAGCAGGAATTAGAGCATTCGTTTCTGAAGAAAAACAAAAGTCAGATTTGTCAGGGGATATTCATGCTATACTTTTGGTAGTACATAATGACGAGTTTGATCATGTAGTATCAGGAATTACTCATAATTTTGAAGACTTGATTACAACACATCTACACAGCAAAATTGAGAAAGAAAAATGTATGGAATTATTTGTAATTGATGGAGATGCTGAAAAAGTTTCTATCATGACAAAAGATTTTCAGACAAATAAAAACATGGACACAGTCAAACTTGTTGCAATTTAATTGCTAAAGGTATTTTTTTAGAAACCAAGATTATACCAATAATTGAAATTACTAAAACAAGCATTACAATTGTTCCAAATTCTGGTGCAACAACTAATCCAAATTCAGTTTCTTGTCCGGAATTTCTAATGTTTTCAAATTTGATTATAGTGGGGCCTGTTTGTTCTTCACCAAATGTATATTTTTCAAATTCACCTCCAACTTGAGCTGTACCTGATGCACGATGGATTTCTTGTCCATTCTGGATAATGACAAAAGTATAATCAGAATTTCTTAGTGGCTCACCGGTTTTACCATCTCGAATTGTAAATACAAAATTAGTATTAACTCCAGGTTCAATATCTAATGGATCCCAAGAAAGATTTACTTGAAAGTCCTCACTTTTTGTATATGCTGTTAGTGGAAAAGCAGTTTTTTCACTTTTAGATAAAGTGAAAATAATATTTTCAGGGAGTGGTTTTTCTGATTGCTTCATTTGGTTTTTTATGAATCTCAGATGATCTTGTAACAAAACAAAATGAACTATTCTTTCATCATCTTCTGTATAATCATCAACTGTAACTGATGCCTTGAATAATTCTACGCCATTAGCAAACCCAGAATAACTAGGACTAAGAAATTCAGCAAAATCTTTTGGGAAATGAACCTCTACGTGAACAACTGGTATATGAGACATTTTATTTTCACTCCAATCAAATGGCATCTCAATTGTTACTTCTTTAGCCTCAGGATCGTATGAAAAATTCGACATTTTATCAAAATATGACTTTACACGAAAATCTACATTATTGTTTTCTAGATCTTCTTGTGGAAATGATTGGGTTGAGACAATGCTCAAATCTGCATAGTATACTCCCGAATCTTCAATTATGTTAGTAGGCTCATCAATGGTTCTCACTTCTATCTCAAAATTATACAAGCCACCTGAATCAAATACAGAACCAGTAATTTCTATTGGATTAGTTTCAGTTCCATGCCATGCACCAAGCAAGGAATCTTGCTCACCATGAATGGCAATTTTTTCATCTTCTGTAAGTGTTACTTTAATTGGTAAGATGCCATCTTCTGCAAAAAAGTAATTCCTAAAGATCATTTCATTATTTTGAAACAAACCAATTAGAAATGTCACATTTTTTGCAGTTTCTTTAGTTTCATCATTTGTAGCAGTGATTGTAATTTGTTCCTGATTATTTTCAAAATACATTGGCATCTCTACTGAGATTGAAATTTTTTCTCCCTGAATATTTACTGATGATATTGTATCAATGCCCAATCCGTGTCCATAAACACTACTTACAGGAAAAAACAAGCATCCAACTATCATAAAGATTCCAAGTTTTTTGATTGGCATCATTTTATTTCTATTTCAAAGGCCTATTTTACTGTCAGCAATTGTTGCATTCTTTGAATCAATTCATCCTTAGTTCTGGCTTCTAAGATGGGTTGAAGTTCATTAGGATCTTTTGCTCCAAGTGCAGATAGCGAATAGACATAATCAAGTGTAGGTGTTTCAGTTGTTAGGTAGTATTGCTCAAGAACATGTTCTAATGCATGTGGCTCTACAATTTGTGGTAATGCCTGTGTAATGATTTTCTTTTTCCAAAGATCAATCAGATTTTGCCATTCTTCTAAGGAGATATTCTCATCAATTTCAGGGATCATCTCAACTTCTGCTCTAATGTACATTTTCTCGCTTGTTCCAACTTTCTCATGCAAATCAGATATTTCTTGATGACCTTCAACAGATAGTGGATCATAATTGGCAGGTTGAGAAATTGACGGTGGAATAATTTTTTTAATCTTAAATGAATTTCTTCCAATTGTTTCTATGTGAAGTTGTAATCCATCAAGATTGACATCTTCACACTTTGTTATTTTTGCAATTGTTCCTATTAATTTAGGAGAATTCCACCCCCTAACAGAATTTTTTTCATCAATAAGACATACACCAAATTGCCCATCGCCTATCATGCAATCATCAACTAGTTGTTTGTATCTAGGCTCAAAAATTCTAAGAGGTAGTTCTTGTCTAGGAAATAATACCAAGTCTAAAGGAAATATTGGAATTGTTTTAGTTTGTGTCAATCAATGTAATTTGTATGTCTCTAGATATATGGAATACGGATGTTCTAAGAGATTAAAACCCATTCTCATTTAGAGTCAAGCCTAAAAGTGCTGCACGTGTGTGTTTGCCATATTCAGCTTGCTTGAAGTATTTGGCATTTTTTGTTTTGTCAACTTCAGGAGAAATTTCATCTATTCTAGGAAGTGGATGCAAAATTATTGCATCATCCTTCATTTGTTTTAGTAAATCCAAACCAACAACATAACTTCCTTTAACTTTAAGATATTCTTCCTCATCAGGGAATCTTTCTTTTTGAATTCTTGTCACATAAAGCACATCAAGTTCATCAATATGTTCCTCAAAGTTTGTAGATTCTTTAAAATCCAATCTCTTTTTTATTTCATAAACTGAATCTGAACGAATTCGGAGTGATTCAGGTGAGATCAATCTAACATCAACATCATAATTTCCAAGTCCATACAAAAGGGAATAAACGGTACGACCATACTTTAGATCTCCCACAATACCAATCTTTAATCCATCAATCTTTTTCTTCTCTTTTTTGATTGTGTACAAATCCTGAATTGCCTGTGTTGGATGCTCTTCTGTTCCACTTCCTGCGTTAATTACTGGTTTTTCAGAAACCTCTGCGGCAAATCTACTAGAACCATCCAGAGTATGTCGTAAAACTAAAACATCTGAGTAAATTGACATGATTTTTACAGTATCAGCTAAACTCTCACCTTTTTGTGTGGATGATGAAGTGACATTTGATATTCCTAGTGAATTTCCACCAACTGATGCCATTGCTGCATCAAAGCTAAGACGGGTTCTGGTACTTGGTTCATAGAATAGATAGCCCAAAGTCTTGCCCTTACAAATTTCTCGTCTTTCTGTAGGGTTTACCTGAATAATCTTGTCAGTTGAGGAGAAGATATTTTCAAGTTGCTCTTTCTTATAGTCCTTAATTGAAATGATGTCTTTTTGGTAGAACTCGTTCATTCTTTCAATATTATATACAGGTGACTATACAAAGTATTCTGATGGAACAGTCTGAACTTATGGTTAGACGAATAAAGGAAGGGACTGTAATTGACCACATAGATGAAGGCAAGGGTCTTCAAGTTCTTAACGCATTAAGAATTGATGGCGGAGATGGTAGCCTGATTACTATTGCATTGAATGTTCCAAGTGGGAAATTCAAGAAAAAAGACATCATTAAAGTTGAAAATAAATTCCTAAAAGATGACGACACAAACAAGCTAGCAGTTATTGCTCCAAAATCAACAATTAACATGATTAAGGACTTTAAGCTAGTTGAGAAGAGAAGAGTTTCTCTTCCAAATGAGATTGATAGGATTTTTAGATGCTCAAACCCAGATTGTATTACAAATAGTACAGAACATATTGAATCTGTAATGGATGTGATTGATAAGGAAGGAAGGATCCTAAAATGCAGATACTGTGCAAGAGTTTTGGATGTAAATAAGCTAAAGTATAACTAAAAAATTTAAAAATTTGAAAAAGATTTTGTTAGGACTATTGTCCTAAGATGATAAACATCATAACTATACCGTAGATAGCAATTGATTCTACCATACCTACGAAGATGAATACCTTAGACTGTAAAGCTGGGTTCTCACTAATGACTGCAAGACCTGCTGCACCTACTTGACCAAGACCTATTCCTGCTCCACC
>JABDKK010000212.1 GCA_013002265.1 Candidatus Nitrosopumilus sp.
GTATCAAGCTGTGCATTCTGTAAAAGAACATCATTGAGACGATGTAACAAGTGTAAAAGGGTAAAAGACATACAGACTCATGAATCTTGTAAAATTTTAGTGTGTTTTGGATGGGAAATTGCAAAAAAACATTCACAGGTAGGAAATTTTTGATGCAAAATCAATTAAAATTTTTCACAAATCCTAGTTTAGCCACTAATTGTAACTCATATGAGTTAAAACTAAAATTACCATAAAATTGTCGTTTATTATGCCTCTGCTATCAGCTGAAGATCTAAAAAAACTAGATACAGAATGTAAAAAATTATCAGAAGAAGACAAGGTAAGGCATGTAGGAGTAATTAACGAATTAGGTCGATTAATTGCAGGAGGGTTTAGACAAGGAGTCACACCAATATTATCTGAAGATAGAATCAGAATGGTATACATGCAAATGCAATTGGATTTTAATATGAGACAGGAATTAGATGATGTTCTTGGGCCAATTGATTATATTGCATCTAGACGCACAAAACAATTAATCATTAGCGTTCCAATTGGAGAAAATCTTGTGCTAATCACAGCAGAACCTGATGCAGATGATAAAAAAATAATAAAAAAAGCAGAAGAGTTGTTTGATGATATAAAAATATCAACAATATAGAAAACTAAATTTAAAAATCACTTTTGAATTTCAACAAAAATATATTCCTTTTTAGAGTTTGGTAAAACCTTCATTATTTCAGTCTCTATTTCATCAGTAACTGTTTCAATTTTATCAGTATTCAATCCATCAATCAAATTTACTTCAATTCCAACTATGACTGTTGTTGGGCTAATATCCATTGTCTTCATTGTTATAATTTTATGAACCTCAGGTATGGAATTTACTGAATCAAAGATTTCTTTTCATATTCAGGTGCAATGGATTCTCCTATAAGTAAACCTCGATTTTCTTTTGCCATGAAAAATGCAAAGGATGTCAAAATTACTCCAATAACAATTGATCCTACTGCATCATAAACTGTATTTCCTGTAATATCGGTTAGAAATATTCCTAAAGCAGCAACACCTATTCCAATTAAAGCTGCGGTATCTTCAACAACTAGAGTAAGAATGGATGTGGCCTTACTATTTCTAAATTCAGACATTATTGATGAGGGTCTTACTTTACTTCCTTTCTCAGTAATTGGTTTTTTGAATTGAATGAACGCAACTCTTAATGCATTGCCTTCAAAAACAGATGCAATTCCCAATACAACATAATTGATCATAGGATTTTCAAAGTGATGTGAGTCTCCCAGTAAAGAAGAAAATCCTTGCTCAAGGGATAAAATTCCAAATATCATAGTGGCAACAACAAATGACCAAAAAAATTGAGACTTTCCAAAACCAAATTCATGCAATCAGTAGCCGGGTTTTTTGCTAAGTTTGATTACAAGTAAAAGCAGGATTTGGTTAACAGTGTCAGAGGCTGAGTGATATGACTCTGCCCACATTGCAGCACTTCCAGTCATAGATGCTGCAATAAATTTTGTAATAGCAATACCTAGATTTCCAAAAAGTTCTGCATAAACAGCCTTGTTGAGCCAGATGCCAAATTATTCCTCATTTTTTTCCTTTTCTAAAGACTTGTTATTATTTTCAATTTTCTTTTCTATATCATTAGTTTCATTTTCAATTTTCTTTTCTAAATCTTCAGTTTTATCCTCGATTTTTTCTACATGAATCTTTATCTTTTCATCAATTTGTTTTTCAAGGGAATCTTCTAATTTTTGTTCAGCTGCTGGCCTAATCTTTCTTTTAATTAAAAATAGAACGCGTAATATTGTTTCAACAATTACTGCATATACCACAAATCCTATTATTTGACTCAAAAATGGAACAAAGTCATAAACTTTGGAAACAAGATCCTCAGATGTAAAGAAAATGTTGCTTGTAAGGAAAATACCCAACAATGCAAATGGTATTAGTTTTGCAAAGTCTTTTGCAAGATCCTCTCTATAGTATGCAGAAATTCTAACAGTTACCACAAGAGAAATTACAATAAGAAAAACATGTTCCTTTGAGAGTTCTGGAGCCATAAAGAAGAGAAAAGTAGAGTAAACAATGAACCAGACCAAAATAACTAAAGGAAAAACAATTACATATTTGAAAATATATCCAACAACTGAAATTGCTTTTCTGCCATTAGTTTGAAATTTGTTTAGGGATAAAGGGATCATTTCACGTCTTGCAAGGAATCTATAGAAATGCCAAATGAAAAATCCGTAAATCACCATTCCAATAGAATAAGCAAGAAGTTCTGCAAAGGAGACTTCAATTTCAAATTGACTTGTAATGTTTGTAAAATCCGATAATAGTTGATCAATTAGTGTTTCATCAAAGGTAATTCCTCCTAAGGTAATATAATGAACAAATGGAAAACTTTCATTTAAAGAGTCAGACATAGCAAATGCTAACGGTGTTACTAATGAGGAAAAAAACAATGCAAATACAAATAAGACTTTCAAATTATTAATAATACAATAATTTCGGTGCGTAAATAGTTTGTTAGGATATTTGGGCCCAAATATTAGAGTACAAAAAAATAATAAAAATTATAGTTTAGCTTGCTGTGATTTTTTCATGGTCCATGCCTGTTCATTTATTCCATGACACTTGCAATCAGATGATTTTTCCTTGCAGTTTTTTTGGTGTAATGGTTTATCACATTTGTTGCAGTCAGGATCTCGCCAGCTGCATTGATTTCCGCAGTTAGAACATCGCATTTTTTATCATCACTTGTGTTTAGTTTGTTTTTTCAGGTATTCTCTACGTCTGAAAGATTTTTCTTCATATAGTGCAGATTCATCCCCAAAAATTCTTGAAAGAGTGTCTTCAATATTATCACTCATTATTGATAAGGCACCTCTTGAAAAATACAACTAAGGCCCATGATAGAGTAGGGTGGTTGAGTCTTAAAAGAAAGAGACGTATCTTCTTTTGCTGGCCATTTTTCAACCAAAATTTTTGGGACCTTAGCGAATCCAGTGGGAATACTTTGATTTTCTCGCATTTCTACATAATATTAGTAACGTGATATTTGAAAATTAACAAGTAGTTGTGGCATGCTATTTCTGAACAAAAATTTTAGGGTTAATTTTCAGGTTCTGATTCTTCATCTTCTTTCATCAGACTATCCATAATATGACCATGAGATAGTTTCTGAAATACAAAGACGGAATCAGCAATAAGAATGACTGCAATTGCAAGACCAATACCCGAAATAATAAATGGCAAAAATGGAATTAATTCAATATCTCCAATGTATGGTTGTATGACTGCAATAAGGATCAAGATAAATCCAACAAAGAAAATATTTCTTAGCAATCTATGCAGTGGTTTTTCCTCAATAACCTTAGTGTCTGCTGGGATTAATTTTGTAGATAAGACATCAGAAATGTTTGTTACGAGTTTTTCAATTTTCCCAAGCATTGCGATTATAGGGTAAACAATTAACAGCATGCTTACAATTGTCAATAAAATCTCAGGATCTATTGCCAATGGTAGACCAGTTTGATTTAGTATCATAACAATATCATCATTGAAATAATCAATTATAGCTAAAATTGCAATTACAATTGTCAAATTTACAAAAAATTTAGGTCCATGTTCTTTAAGCATTCTTGTAAATTGACTATTATCATCAGGAGTATTCATCAAATTATAAAAAAATCTACCAACAACATGAATAGGGTTTAAAATTCTCATCGGGATAGCACTTGACTTGTCTGCCAATGTTGGAAAAACTCTAAGAAGTAATGGCATGCAAAACATAGTTACAAGTGTCACAACCATAGTTACGGGATACAGAGTATCTCTAACTGCACCACTATCAACTGCCTGTTTTGCCATGATAAATGAGAATTCTCCCCTTGGAACCATAACAGAACCTATAGTGGATGCGCCTGTGACATCATGCCCTCCAATTGATGAACCAAAGAAATTTCCAACAAATTTACCAACAACTGCCAATATAGTAATAGGAATAGAGATTAGAAGAACTGCTGGAATTGTAGTGATGTTAACTAACATTCCAATAGATACAAAAAATATCACACCAAAGAAATCCCTAAGAGGCAAAACTTTCTTTGTGATACTTTCAGAATGTTTTGATGAAGCAATTATCATCCCCATGATAAATGCGCCAATTGCTGAGCTTTGACCTAAGAAATGAGCCAATACGGCCAAACCAAATCCCAAAGCAAGTGCTGTGATAAACGGCCCCTCAGGAATATTCAAGCCATGTATTTTTTCTAAAAGTTTAGGAATTAGTTTAATTCCCAACCCCAAAGCTATGACAAAAAACGTTAGGCTTTGTAAAATTAAAATTCCCACACCTGCAAAATCAAGTTCTGCGCCAGCTGATGCATTTCCTAAAATTACCAACAGTAAAACTGCCGCTAGATCTTCTACAATTAAAATAGTAATTACAGTATTGAATTCTTTTGTTTTGACTAATTTTAGATCTCGCATAATTCTAAGAGAAATTGCAGTGCTGCTAATTGACAAAATTCCTGCCAAGTAAAGCGATTCCAAATGAGTCCAGCCAAAAGAGTAAGCACCAACATATGCCAAGAAGAACATTATGGATAGTTCAGACATTCCAACAATGATTGCTTTAATTCCAGCCTTTCGTAATTTCTGAAGACTAAACTCCAACCCTACAACAAAAAGTAAAATAATAATTCCAAGCTCTGCTAAAAGATTGATTAATTCAACATCATCAACAATTCCAAGTCCGTAGGGACCAGCTATCATTCCAATTAGGATAAACCCAATAATGGTTGGAAACTTTATCTTTTTCATGATTCCAGCTCCAATCATCCCTCCCCCAAGCAGCAATGCAAGAAGAGCTAAAAATTCAGTTACTGCTACGCCTGCCAAAAGTCCACTCCTCTATGTTCTGGAAATACTAGGTTAAATTGGTTACATAGATGAGAATCCCAAATATCCATAACCTTAAATGATAATCTAAAGATTTGGAGGATTGATTTTTTAATAGTCAGAGAATCATTAGGACAGATGTCAGAGTACAAGTTAGGAACATGGGATCTTTCTGAATTAGCAAAGAATCCAAATAGTCCGGCTTTTCAAAAACAAATCCAGGATCTAGAAAAAAAGGCAAAAGAATTTGAAAAAATCAAATTACATCTAGACCCTAAAATGTCTTCAAAAAAATTTCTAAATATTTTACATCAAGTGGAAGAGATTTCAGAGAAGATGAGTAAAATTGGAGGATATGCATCATTGTCTTATTCCTCAGATACACAATCTGATGAGGCAACATCACTGATGACAAGGATGTCAAAATTGGGTTCTGAAGTTTCCAATAAAATATTATTCTTTGATTTATGGTGGAAAACTCAGGTTGATGAAAAGAATGCTAAAAGACTAATGAAGGATTCTGGAGAAATTCGAGAATATCTAGCACACAAGAGACTATTTGCCAAATACGCACTAAGTGAACCAGAAGAGAAGATAATCAATACACTAGATGTAACAGGAATTTCTGCTCTTGTAAAATTGTATGATAAAATTACTAATGCCTTTGAATACAAAATGAAAGTAGGCAATAAAGCAAAAAAGATGACAAGAGAAGAGATCACAAATTATGTTCGAAGTGCCAATCCAAAGATACGTGAGACGGCCTACAAAACAATTCTTTCAAAATATTCTGAAAATAAAGGAGTGGTGGGAGAGATTTATCAAAATATTGTTCTTAATTGGAAAGACGAAGGAATTGAAATCAGAGGTTACAAGAAACCAATTTCAATGAGAAACATTGGAAATGATGTGGATGATAAAACAATAGAATCACTATTATCGGTTTGCAAAAACAATTCAGCAGTTTTTCAAAAATTTTTTGTGCAAAAAGCAAAGATTCTAAAAATAAAAAAATTGAGGAGATATGATCTTTATGCCCCAGCTACGGCAAAAATTAAAGAAAAAAATTATTCTTACAACAAATCAGCAAATCTTGTTTTTGAATCACTTGGAAAGTTCAGTGATACGCTAGAGGAATTTGCAAGAAAAGTTTTCAGTGAAAATCATATTGATTCTGAAATTCGACAAGGAAAAAGAGACGGGGCATTTTGTAGTACTTTAACTCCAAAAATCACCCCTTATGTTTTGGTAAATTTTACAGGTAAATCCAGAGATGTCTTTACTTTAGCTCATGAATTAGGCCATGCAGTTCATAGTCAGGCAGCACAAGACAGATCAATCCTTGTTCAGGATCCCCCATTACCTCTTGCCGAAACTGCTTCCACTTTTTCAGAATTGCTGTTATATGATAACATCTCAGACAAAATTTCTGATGATGAAAAAAAGATCATGCTATCTGAGAAGATAGATGATTTGTATGCAACAATTCTAAGACAATCATTTTTTACAATTTTTGAAGTTGATGCACATAAGCAAATTGGCAGAGGAACAACAGTTGATGAGATCTCAAAGACTTATCTTCAAAACCTAAAGGAACAATTTGGTAATTCAGTTATTCTCTCAGAAGATTTTGCAATTGAATGGAGTTGTATTCCACATTTTTATCACACACCATTTTATTGCTATGCATACTCTTTTGGAAATTTACTGGCATTGTCTCTATTTCAGAGATACAAAAAGGAGGGAAAAGACTTTGTACCATCATACATCAACATCCTGGCAGCAGGTGGCTCAAAAAAACCAGAAAAACTTCTTGCAGAGCACGGATTTGATATAAGATCACCTAAATTCTGGAAAGAGGGCTTTGACTATATTGAAACACAGGTTAAAGCATTATCAAAAT
>JABDKK010000110.1 GCA_013002265.1 Candidatus Nitrosopumilus sp.
CCCCGCATAGCGTGCATGGGGATATAGTTAGGGAGGTAATTAGTGCACCCACGTGGATAAACAATTTTTTAATCCAATTTACTTCTACTTATCTCGTGAAATTCATAAAAAACAATCCGTGTTTAAAATCCAAAAATATTGCCCAACACCGCAATTTCATACATTATGTTGGCACCAATCATCAGACTGAATAATCCTGCAGCATATCTGAAAACTTTTTGAATTTTTCCCATTTTGTTTGCCAGAACTAAAGGCATTCCAATTAATCCACCTACCAAAGCCATGCCAATAACTGAACCTACACCGAAGATGAGGATGAAACTAAGAACCATGCCAACGTTGTCCAACGTTGCTGCAGTCAACACTACAAGGCTTCCACTTCCTGCCAGTCCGTGAATTAGTCCAATCACATATGACTTGTGTCCGTGTCGATGACCTGATTTGTTGTGATCGTGTTCGTGAAAATGGATTGTGCCATCTTCATGCCTATGGTGGTGACTGTGTCTGAATTTGAATAATCTTTTGTTTATTGCTGTAGTAATTCCCAAAAATACCAACATTATTCCTACAACAAATTCCAATCCTTGGAATACTTGTTCCTGAATCGTGATTGCCATGGCATAGATGAGTAATCCCATAAGTACAAGGGTAGTGGTATGACCAGCACCCCATATGGCTCCAAGTACTGATGATTTTGTGAATGTCTCAAAAAGAAGGTTTATTGCTGATTTCTTTTTCTGTTTGAGTTTTGAGTTTGATACTTGTGTGCTTACTGCAGCTACATGGTCAGGTTCAAATGCATGCTGCATTCCAATTGCAAGACCAAGCCCTAAAACTAATGCAGGAGTAAGAGTTCCAACTTGTTCTAGAATCTCCTGTACTACCGTAACTCACCTCATCATTCAGGGTTGCATTTGTTAAAAAACATTGTTGCAAAAAACGTACTTTACTGTTTTTCAAGTTTATTCTGTGGATTTATTCATGCTATAAAATATATTGTTGGCAAAACTATGACATCAATCATTGCATTAGATAGGATTTGCACTGGTATGGGAATTAAATGAATGATTACGTACCCCGTGGAACTGATTTATTTTAAAAAAAGTAAAAGTGGGAATTAATTTCCTGTAACTAAATCCCAGATGAGCCCGAAGAATTCCTTTATCATGCATTTGGTTCCTAAAAAAGCAGATAATTTAAGATCTGAAAATTCATTGACCCAGATCAAGCAAAACTTCAATCAGACAATTCTAATCCAATTTTCAGAGGCATATTGTTACATGATAGGATTATGCTCAAAATGCTACACGTCAGGTGTGTTTCTTGTGTTACATGAAGAAACATTTGAAGCAATATGCGACAAATGTGGAGACCAGATGTCCATTACCTAACAAGATCAATTTTCTTGCAAGACAGACTAGGACAATTGCAATTTGTCTGTCTGTATTCTTTTTATCTTCTGTAGCACCATTAGTCTGTGTCTTGTTTGTGTACCTTTTGGTTTTGTCCTAAGAACAAAATTACAACATGGACAATGCTTGCCATCCCAGTTTATGAAAATCTCACAAACAGAACATCTTTTTTGTCCATTCTCATATCTACTGTTTATGCCCGGGGTTTACCATCTTTGTATCTGACACATCTTCCCTTGCAGGCCACTTTTAACTCAAGTTCAGAATGTTATGAACCTATAGAAATCACTCTAGGATGCACATAATACAATATCGCCACTGATAATCAAAATAGTTTAAATTAGAACATGATGTGGATTAAGGCTAGAACAATGATTACGATATTTCTAGTTCTTTTAACATAGTTGCAATTCCTTTTATGATTAAGAAAATGGAATAGTCTTGAGTTTTGATAGTCAAAATACAGCACCAAGAAACTGTTTAGAACAATATTCCTGCATGTAGAAACTTTTTTCAAAGATCTTCAAGATCCTGTTCTAAATTATTTTATAGTCTACATCGTGATTTATTTGACATTATTAGCTATTTTTCAGCATCAATTCGGTAATTCAAATTATAAATTCAATATGTTTCAGAAAAACACATTATCAATTTGGAAGATATTGTCATCTTTTAGATAACTTTCCTGTGCTATTTTCCAATGTATCTGGATTAATATCGTTCTTTCGATGAAACAAAAATAATTTTTTCGGTACGATTTTGTATTTGTTCAGTACTATTCCAATAAAATTCCAACACATCGAAAAGATTGTTAGATAATCTTGATGGTAAATTTATCCTTCCGTTTATCATTTGATTGTTTTTTCCAAAATTGTCGGAAAGATGTAAAACCACCGTTTTACAATACTAGATCCCAAATCAGTAATTTGTAAATTTAGTTTAAACCTTAATACTTTACAAGCCTTGGAGATCATATATTTTTCAAGATAGTTTAGCTGTGATATATTTACGTATGAAACAGCATATGGTATTTCTCCAGTGTTTGAATCCTCTTGTCAGATGTTTTTTCTACAGACTTTTTTATAATAAGATGATGATTAATTCTAGTTTTATTGTTTATAATTTGTTTATCAAATTAAAACGTAAAGTACGTTTATTTAAAAAATTGATAAATAAGATGTTGTCATAGTTAGTATTTGAAATTAATTGGTTTACAAAAAACTGATCAAATACAGAAAAACATTCACAGCAGGATTGGTGTCATGTAATGTCCTCGGATTTGTATTTGTTCTATTATCTGTTATTCACGAATTATATTTAATGCAGACACTAATTTTTGCAATAGCTGCATTTTCACTATCTATCTTATGTCTATTTTTATTAGCGTTTTCTGAGCCTTCAAAATTTAAATGGGTTTTTAGATCCATGAATGATTTACATTAAATCTATGTTAGAGCAGATCAGGCAATTATTTTTACACTTTTGAAAAATTTTACATGTGTTCTATTTATAAAAAAACAATCATGTTATTTCACAGGATAAACGTAGTAGATCAATGAACGTACTTTACTTGGAATATTTAATAATCCACAAATCTGATTAGTAATGGATTGAAGGATGAAATAAAACACATCTTAGTTGCGTTGGATGGTTCTGATGCATCAAAAAAAGGGCTGGATAAGGCAATTTACATTGCCAAACTTTCTGGTGCAAAGATTACAGGTGTATCTGTGGTAGTTGTCTATCCGACACTTGCCGGGACAGTGATTAACTATAAGAAATATTTAACAGAAAAAACAAAGAAGATGTTAGATATGGCAAAAAAAGACTGTGAAAACCAAAAAGTTTCATTTATGCATAAAATCCTATACGGCAAACCGTCATCTCAAATTGCAGAATTTGCTAGCAAAGAAAAAGTTGATCTTATTGTTACTGGTTCAAAAGGAATTGGTGGCTTCAAAGGAACAATTCTTGGAAGTATATCAAATTCGATTGTACAAAAATCCAAAATTTCAGTTTTGGTCGTTAAATAGCATGCTTTGATAAAACATTTGTTTGTTACATAAACGTATTCACTTTTAAGACAATAATTTGCCATCGAATACAATTACAAATATGATATTGAAACCCACAATTACCTCTGCACCAATAAAGAAATTATTGGAAATGTTTAGAGACAGGCCTGCAATCAATAAACCAATTACAATTATGCTGGATGTATGTCCAATTCCCCAGTGTCCCTATCAAAAAAGAATTAATGGTCAAATTCAACAAGCTTAATTTTTTTTGAATCGTTTGTACTGTTATTGTTATTTGAAACTTGTGTAGAAATTGCGCTGAGATGATCAGGCTCAAAAGCATGTAGTCCAATTGCCAATCCTGCAAGTATTATTAAAAATGGATTATTGGACTGCAACATTTCAATAAGCATGTCAATCATTTTTCATTGACCCTATGCTGATTGTTTCTGCTCATTAAGAAAATATGGATTAATCTTAATTGGTGTTGAAACTGAAATTGATTCTCCATCAATGTGATTTGTCGTAATTGTAAAAGTTAGTTTTCTCAAGGCTTCAGGAACCCCAATCATAACTTGATTAGGCAATAGAAGCTCCGGAATATATTTTTGTATTTCACATAATGTTTTATTCTCATTTAAGGAAGCCACAATACATGTAACAAACAATTCAAGTGTTTCATCTATATTTAATCGCATATTGTTTAAAAGACGTTTTTTAATTAATTGTGCAGATTCAACAAAAATGTCTTCGTCAATTTTTTCATAATGAAATGTTTTAGTAAAAGGTTGGACATCAGGATCACCCTGTACCAACACTTCAATTTTCATTAATCCCTCTTTGGAATTTCTGCTTTAGGACTGCCAAAGTTGTATGTATTGCCAGTTCCTTTGTAATCATTTGGTCTCACAGGATCTCCTCCTTCTAAGCCTCTCTTTGTCAATGATAGTCCCGCCAAGAGTTCTATGACTAATCTTTGTCCCAATCCTGATGTAATGCCTCCGTTGTAGGAACTGTTATCACTTACATCATATGCAGGAGCTATTTCTACTAGATCCATTGCAAATCGATCAGGATCAAAGGATTTCGATAATTGACGTATCATTCTGATGCCTTCTCTTGAAGTAAGTCCATTTGGTTCTGGTTCTCCAGTGCCTGGTGCATAAGCAGGATCAAAGGAATCAATGTCCCAACTAAGGTAAACGGCATCTGTTCCGTCGTTTGCTCTGTCAGCTATTTCTTTGGCAATAAGATCAATTCCTAATTCTTCCACATCAAGCATTGTAAACCATTGGAAATCCTGATCAGCCATCCATTTGTATAGATCCCGTCCTGGCCAATATCCTCTTGGGCCTACCAGAGAGTAATTTTTTCCTTTTAGACAACCCATTTCCATAATTCTTCTAATGTGCGCACCATGATCATATTTGAAACCAGTTAGTCCTTGTGGTGCACAATCAGCATGTGTGTCAAAATGTATCATACCTATGTTTTTGAATTTTTTCTGGAAAGCCCTGACATTTGCATAAGTAATGGAATGATCTCCTCCAAGCATTACAGGAATGCCGTCTGCTTCCAATACTTCCTTGACCTTTAAGGTCATTCTTTTGTGTGATTCAATTACATCACCTGGTGAAACTACAACGTCACCATAATCTACGGTTCTAAAAGTCCCAAATGGATCTGCCCCAGTTTCAATATTGAATCGTTCAAAAGGTGGGGATGGTATGGTTGATGCTGCTCTAATAGCTCTGGGACCGTATCTTGCACCGGGACGAATTGTAGTACCAAAATCAAATGGTTCACCGATAATTGCCACATCAGGTTTTGCTTCAAGTAGCTCTTTGTGATTCTTTACCCATGGAAGATGTAAAAATGTATTAATTCCTACAAATGGGGCAACGTCAGGGCCCTGAAAATCATCACCATAAAATTCTGCTCCCATTTTTATCAAATTTTGTATACGACATTAGTAATTAAATATTCTAAGTAAAGTACGTTTATTGTTTTTAAAATTAAGAAAACTAATTTTAAAAAAACTCAATAATACGTAAAATACGATTTAAATATAAAAATAATATTTACATGTACTGTTCATAATGTTAAACAATTACAAGAATGCCCAGTATTTTTTAAATCAGGGATTGACAGCAGTTTACTATGATAATTTCAAAAAGGCCGTCTCAAAATTTAATAAAGCTATTTCTTTGGAACCTGATAATCTCACGGCGCAACTTCATAAGGGCACGGCATTATACAAAATGAAAAATTTTCAAAATGCCCTGGATTGTTTTGATAATGTTTTATCTGCAGATCCAAAGAATCTTAATGCGTTGCATAATAAAGGTTTGACATTTGAAAAGTTAGGAGAATATGAAAAAGCTATATCTTGTTTTAAACAATCTCTTGAAATCGATTCGTCATATTATCATTCATTGACGTCGATGGGATTGTGTCTCAGTAAATTAGGTCGTAATCAAGAGGCTCTGAAAATAACTGAACAAGTTTTACTTGTAAATCCAAAAAACTCATCTGCCCTTTATAACATGAGTTTGATTCTAGGAAGACTGAATAGGAGTTCTGAATCTATATTTTACCTAAAAAAGGCAATTGATGAAGATTCTGAGCAGTCTAATACACTATATGAAAAAGGAAAGGATCTCACAGAGAAAGGCAAGCATGAGAGCGCCATAAAGTATTATACTCGTGCTATAGATGTTGATAAAAAAAATACTCGAGCGCTGGTAGCTAAAGGTTGGACCTTGGATTTTGCAGGATTTTCAAATAAGGACATATGTAAATTTTATGACCGTGCTCTAGAGGTTGATCCAAAATGTACTGATGCTCTGATGAACAAAGGATTGTTGTTTGACAGGACAGGTTTATACAAAAGGGCCATAGAGTGTTTTGATAAAATTTTAGAATATGATTCAAACAATGTCAAAGCACTTTACAGTAAAGGCATCTCCTTATTTTCATTGAAAAAATTTGGGGAGGCGCGATTTTACTGTGAGCGTGCATTAGAGATTGATCCAAAAAATATTAATGCGTTATGTAGTATGGTATGGTTTCTGGAACACTCAAAAAAATATTGTGAGGCGCTTGTGTATTGTGATAGAGCATTAGCAGTAAATCCGCATTATGTATATGCTATCAGTTACAAGGGAAAGATCCTGTTGTCGCTAAAAGAATATGAGGAATCTATTAAATGGTATGACAAGGCAATAGATCTTGATCCTGACAATCAAACTGCAATTTATCACAGAAATAAAGCAGAGGTTGAAATTGCAAATATGAAAAAGGAGTCAGTTCTGAAAAAACTTTTAAAATTGTGATATTTGTCATTTTTTTAATAAAATTTAAAACTATACAATATTTTTATATTTGTCATGTATCTATTATCATGATGCAAAAAGTTAGCACAGCAGAAGACATAGAAAGAGAATCTAAAAGAGTAATCAATGCATTGTATGGAAATGTAAACGATTTTAGAATCAATGAGACATTTCCGATTCCAGAGAAAGGACCTAGAGAAGCATGGGATATTCAAGTAAATTTTATGCTTGATGCTTTGAAATACACAGTAGACATAGAGATGC
The DNA here is from genome assembly GCA_013002265.1 of Candidatus Nitrosopumilus sp. Taxonomy (GTDB): domain Archaea; phylum Thermoproteota; class Nitrososphaeria; order Nitrososphaerales; family Nitrosopumilaceae; genus Nitrosopumilus. Next base: position 7,030 of record JABDKK010000110.1, read on the forward strand.
AGGAAAAAGATGGCCAAGTCACCAATGCACGATTAATTGACACCATGACCCCTCTATGATTTTTTTATATTTCAACTTACATTGTTAATATTTTTTTTACATTATTCATCTTTTCAAATAAATTATTGATGTATCTATCTGCAAATTGTTCAAAGCTTAATTTATCTTCAAAATTACCATAATTCATAGTATGTTTCTGATATTCTTTTTTAAGCCATTCAAAATCAGATTCTTTTAGATTGACGGCATGTGTTTGACTGTTAAATTTTGATTCAAGCATATTGATTATAAAATAACTCACAAATTTTGTAAAACATTTTACTCTGTATTTTTGTTCGTATTCTTCACCCAGGTATTCATAGTTTGTTTCAAACCACTGATTAACATCATCTCTAATTGTTATGGTGTTATAGTTACCAGACAGATCCAATCTGATGTTGTGAGATTCTACAGAGTAATACCCTTTCTTGATTTCATTCATCATAATGATTAATGTGCTTGGTAGAAACATTCCTGGATAGTTTTTATCAGTTGTTTCTTGCAATTTGGTTAAAATTGCAGGCTTCAATCCAATGCTAGCATATCCTTTTCCAGGCAATAAGTAATGAACTAATTTAATGTTTATATTATTTTAGGTTCAATTGTTTTAAAATTATTTTCTCTTGATTTCTTTTATCAACCTAATCAATACCCAAAATGATCCCATTGCTATGATCCCAATACCTAGACCTGTGGAAAATGTATTAGATGATCCTGACTGACTCAAACCAACTCCCAGAATAATTAAAATAACTGCAAAAGCGTATTGCTTGTCCACATTACATTTAAAAAAATCAACGTAATAAGATTTTGAATTACAAATTAAATTTTGCAGAAACAAAGCAAATGCGCATTCTCAAATTTGCAATAAAAATTATGAATATTATTGAGATCTAAAATAACGAATTAATTTAAAAAAATTGAATGGACTGTAGTATTACATTTTGTTTATATTAAAATAATTTCAGTGGATTTTTTGTCTGCGTAAAATTTGTATAATTTATTAATTTTTAATGTATTATACTTATGAATTTCATTTTAAAAAACGTATTTTACCTGAAAAATTGAATATTTATATAATTTTTTTGATGTAAATTGTTACTGTGGAAATGGATGGTTTTGGCATCGCAGTTGCGGCTTTCATAATCATTACACTTGCTGTTGGAGTATTTGCGGGTAAGCTAGTCAAAAACAGCGGAAAGAGACTGATTGTTGCAGGAAAAAGCTTGCCTTTGGCAATGGTAGGAACAATGCTTGCTGCTCAAGCGGTTGACGGAAATTCATCATTAGGTAATGTTTCACTTGTTTTTGAATTTGGATTTTGGGCAGGTGCAGTAATTCCAATTGGTCTTGGTCTCTGTCTGTTGGTCACATCTGCATTCTATGCTAAACCGCTAAACAAAATGGCCATGATCACATTGCCAGATTTTTATTTTAGACGATACGGAAATGGGGCAGAAGGGCTTTCGGGCATTCTCATGATCATCAGTTTTCTAGTTCTCGTTGCAGGTAATTTAGCTGCTAGTGGATTTATTTTGGAAGTTGTCTTTGGCATTGACTATTTCTGGGGCATATCAATTTCTGCCTTAGTGATTGTGGCATATACAATTGCTGGCGGACTGTTTGCATCAGCTTACACAAACTTGTTTCAGGTTTATCTTGCGATAGGTTCTTTCTGGGCAGGATTTCTTTTCTTTTACGGAAACTTTGCCGATGTACCATGGGATGTCATTTATAACAACGCCCCTCCAGAATTCATGGATCTCTCCGGACTATATGACATTGCAAATGGTGCGTTGATCAATTGGGGTGCCATTCTTGCACTTGGATTGGGGGACATAGTTGCACTTGATTTTATGGAAAGAGTATTTTCTGCCAGAAGCCCAAAAACTGCCCAGAAAGGAGCCCTAATGGGCGGGGCACTCACAATTTTCACAGTAGTCCCAACAATTATGTTGGGCATTGTGGCATTTTATTATTTGCCTGGAGATATAGATCCTTCTTTGGCATTGCCTATTCTATCCACTGAATTTATGCCATTTGCAATAGGTGCAGCTATACTGG
>JABDKK010000130.1 GCA_013002265.1 Candidatus Nitrosopumilus sp.
ACTATATCCCCGCATTTGTTGTGGGGGCATAGGCAAGGGAGGGTCATTTGACCTTTAAAAAATTGATACATGAGTTATATGATAATTTACTATGATCCGTTTATAGGCTCATAAAATACACTGGTTATAATTGACGGTAGAACTTGACAACACCGATGTTGCAATAGTAAAATCACTGATGCAGGATGGGAGAAAATCATTTCGAGCTATATCGAGGGAACTTAAAATCAGCACTCCCACAATTAAAGCAAGATATGATAGGTTGGTAAACATAGGACTAATCAAATCCATACGACCAGAAATCGACATTTCAAAAATTTCAACTAAAGATAAGAAAAAACTTCCAAATGAATTGGTAGATTATATAAAGAATCAAAAAAAGAATCTTCGCATTAACCTTGACAATATAAAAATAAAACTAGAATGTGAATTCTGTGAAGGTCCGATTCATGAGAAACCTACAGTATTAAAGTTTGCAGATATTGAGAGATTTTTTTGTTGCACTTCATGTAAAAATGACTATAAAGAAAAGTATGGTGGAAGAATTCAATCCTTAATTGAACAATATGAAGAAAATAAAAAAATAAAAAAAGCCTAGTGGCAGGAAGGCTCTTTTCCTTTTTGGACTTCTTTTTTCATAGCCCAATACATTATTGGGTAAGATGCCAAAAATCCAACAGGCAATATTATTGCTAACCCCATCCAGAATATGGCGCCAAACAAATGTGCACCCATGAATCCCGGAATTAGAATCGCTGTCGTGTTTTCAGCAAATTCCATTGATGCGATGCTTGCAGTATCTCCCACGATTGCAACTCTAGCTGCTTGTTTTAGAGATAGTGTCTTGAGCATTGGAATTATTGTAAAAGCGTAACCTGTTGCAAAGGCCAAACTCACAGCTAGGATCAAGGTATATGTAAAATCCCAATTGTAATGGAATCCTACTACCATTCCAGTAATTTCTCCAATGTTGCATCCTAGCAGACATCTTAGGGTATGTTTTATTGTCTCTTTACGCAAATTCACAGACGTCAGTCCATACTTTGCATGAGTTGTGTGATTGTTTTGATTCATAACCGCTATACTACAACTAGATAGATATTGACTAGACTTTACAATTGTAAAGTGTGCTACACTGAATTCCTTTAGCAATACAACCTACAAAATCAAAGAAAGAATGCATGTTGTTTTTTGCTTTGATATAAAATACCACAACTATCCAAAATTACAGTTTAATTCAAAAATCATGTCTATGTAGCACATTAGACAATCATGAGATTCCTTCCTTCAATATTGCTCTAGAATTTAGCAAAGACTTGTTATTTCTGGTAAGATTTATTTTGGATTGTACAAATCTACTCATTATTTTATTGTAAGAGATCACTATATCTCGAACTAAGGAATTTTTACTCATTTGATTCTCTCCTCAAACAATGTCCATGCCAGGCCTTGAAGATCCTCCCAACTTACTGGAGTTTCATCATCCACAAGAGTTTCCACTTCTTTTACGGGTTCTTTGGTAACCCGAGTTGTTGACAGCGAGTGTTGCTGTTTTGTTTTGATGTATTGCTGCATTTATGAATAATATGACGGGGGATAGTTATTCACAATACTTTACAATTGTAAAATGAAAAATCTTAATTGCAAAACCATCCAATACTGTATATTTACAATTGTAAAGTGTACTGTTGATTTATCTTGTAGTGTATAAAGCGACATGATTAAACTACAACAAAAACAACAATCAAACAAAACCCAAGAATTAACCTATTGGGGAATTAGAGCCTCAGTTGGTACAATCTTCATTGTGTATGGATTACAAAAATTTGATCCAATATGGCGAGATCATTTAATTGGTTTTGGACTTCCACCTGAACTGCAAATTCCTATTGCACTGGCTGAAACCATAGGCGGTATATTTCTCATAGTTGGATTTATGACTAGAATCGCTGGTGTTATGTTTAGTATTATTCTGTTAGATGCTATATTTCACATTAGATGGGAAAATGGATTCTTCATAGCTCAAGGTGGTTGGGATTATGATCTTGCCCTTCTTGCAATGATATTATTTATCATTGCAACCGGAACTGGGAAAATTTCTATTAATTCAAAACTGAAGATTCCAAAAATCTTTCAGTGACTTTTTTGTGAGATTTATAATTTAAATATTATTCTCATACTTTCTGATAATAAGCCCTTAAATAATTAATATTTCTGAGTATCTTCAAGTATGGCAAAGCTCTTTTCAGTACTGTCTTGGAATGTGGAACACTTTAAATTAAAAAAAAAGAGACACAGAAAAAATCCTAGCCCATATTGATAGATATGATCCTGATATAATGGCAATCTATGAAGTAATATTTAATTGAATAATTACTGATTGATTAAGATGATTTTTACCTGATCATTACTATGGAATAATAGAATTAATCGTGGCTCTAGAAATATAATTGATAAATTAGAGGCCTCAAATACCGGAATAAATATTGTGGTTGAAAGTCTTGAAGAGTAACTTTTTGATATGTCTGTTGCTCCAAAAATCCAAAACACTTGTTGTTGATTTGGAAGCGCTTTTAAGCATATCTGAAAACTTTGTTGGGAAGAAATAAAGAAATTCTTGAATTACTACGAAAAAAATCTAATGCTGAATAATTCTTTTTAAAAATTAAAAATAGATAAGAAAAAATGCTATTTTAGTTTGTAGAGATCTTTAAGCAATTGTTTTGCGTTGTATTCGGCAATAATTTTTTTGTATGTCTTTACCTGTTCTTTCTTTACAGAATCAAAGAGGTTTTGTTTGGTATTGTGTGGATCACTAAATGGAATCTTATCTTTAGTTTTAAGCCCAAATGATTTTGCCTTTAGTTTTTCAGAATTGTCTGCTTTTGTTGGATAGGCATATGCGTCAACTAATGCATGACTTGTAACACCTGTTCCCAAAATTGTCATAATTGATATTGCCAAAACTGTTCTTAATACTTTCAATAACACCTCCTCTCATTTTGATAAGTGATATCTTCAAACTCGTCTTTTATGATAAGGCATGATAATCCTACTATGTCTGGATTTCCAATTTGTAAACTAGGAAGAGAGTTTTCTCTCTCTTCTCTAACTAGGCCTGATGGCAGGTGTAGTTGTTTGATAGACTTGCAATGGGTGGCAGTTAACACATCGTACTTCACACAAAAAAATTATTTGTGCATAACTCACAATTTGTGGCCTGCCTTTCAAAAAATGGCAAACAATTCAAAAATTAAAAAAATATTTTAAAAAAACCTAACCTGCAATAGTTCTTGCAATTTTATCATGGCAGGAACATTTGCAAAATCTGTAAAAATTCCCATCATGTTCAATTTTACATACGTTACAACCTTGACCCTCAGCCATTTTTGCAATATTTTTTAATGGAATATTTTTAGTTTTTGCTAGAATTTTCAGTCTCGTTTGAAAAAGTAGCAATCTTTGAATACTGAAAATAGATATTATATCTGCCAAAAGAGATTTTTCACAATGTGGTAAGTTTTCTAATCTGTTCAAATGAAGAAACTTGTTTTTATCAATTCTGAAATAGATGAAAAATCATACGAATCCTTCACATTGAAGATGTTCTGAAATCAGTCACATGTCTTTGCAGATATTTTGTCAAATAAAAGCCACGAATTCCAAAGTATTTCTGATGACAGGGCATGTTGGTAGTTCACAATGATTATGATTTAATATTGCTAGATGTGTGCATGCCAAAATACAGTTGAGCTGATTTTCTTTTGGACCTAAAACACGGACGACCATTAAAACCATCAAAGATAGTATTTGTGTGCCTTAGAGATGACATCAACTCAAGAACAAGAGATATTAAAATTGGGAATTCATTTGATTCTAAAAAACCCATATCTGTTCAGACTCTTTTTAGCACAAGTTCAACAAGTTCAACAAGTTACCTTTTAGCCTAATCCCCAACTTATGATGTTTTTTGGCATGACTTTTAAGAATGGGGCCTCGTTTTCTCCCCAAGGATCCTTTCTTACCCACTCAAATTTTTGATAAAAAATATCATAAATTCTTTTAAACTCCAAACCATTTTCAATTATCTCAGACATTCCTTGAATGCAAACTGCTTTGTGCCCTCCTGTCTTGTAAATATCAATTACAACGCTGGTATTTGGATTTGATTTTATGTTTTCATATGTTTTGGTTTTATAGTCTGTAGCAACAAATACTGCATTTTCAAAATACACAAACGATACTGGTTTTACATGTGGGATTTCATTATGTGATGTAGCGATTCTTGCCTCTTCTCGTGATTCTAGAAAATTAATCTCTTTTTTAGTAAACTCTTTCAATTGAATATTCGTTCTCTAATTTCAGGAATGTGTTTGTATACAATATCTCTTACTCTCATTTGATCCTCAGCTGTTGGTATCTCTTTTTGTGCACTAAGAATAGCTCCACCCATACCCAGTGCCATTCCCATTACAATACCATAAACGAATTCTTTTGGATTTTCAACTTTAAAGGTCTCTTTATTTTCCTTTATCTCCTCAAGATATGAGGGAATTGTAGACATTGCACCATTGATAGTTTGTACTATTATCATATCTAATTGATCTTCACCCATACTATTTTCATTTCATATTTGCTAATAAATTTGTGCCTAAGATTAATAATCCAGTCCTGATGAGATTATCTATGTTCTTATATTTTACTACTAACGAGGCAAATGCGGCACTGCCTGATGTAATTAAAAAATTTGAGTTTGCATTGGGAAGAAAAAATGAGGTTGCAAAAATTGAACAGAAATTACAGGTTAGTGTATCCACTACAAATTCATTTGAAGAGTACGTTACACTAAAACAGAAACTAAATTCTGCAATAACAAAATTCTATGAGGCAATTGAAATTTTGGAGAATACTGGTGTTGTTGTAAAAAGTATTGAACAGGGATTACTGGATTTTCCTGCCAAGAGATTCGACGAGGAGGTATGGCTATGTTGGAAATATGGGGAAACAGAAATTAAATTCTGGCATGAAAAAGATTCAGGGTTTATGGGAAGAAAACCCATTGAAGTAAGTGATGAATCTCTAGTTTGATTGTAAAATTTCATGTTCTACTCTAAAATTATCCTAAGAATTGGCTAGTTGATGAACAAACTCGTCTCTTTACTATTTCCTTCATTCTTTATGAAAAATTGTATCTCGTCAACATCTTTTATCAAAAAGCAGAGATTCTCTTTTACTGATGAGCAGAGTTTTTTAATTTTTGGTTTATCAATGTCATCAAAAGCATATTTTTGTTTTCTGTTATTTGGGGACAACAAAGGACAATGTTCTGATAAAGATGGTGATTAGGAATTAATCTTTTTTTTGATTCTTTTTTTATCTCTACAAATTCCGCAAAGATAGTTTTTCTTAAAATCCAAAATTTGTTTATCAAATGATTTTGACTGGTAAAACTTTTCTGAGCATTTCATTCCTCCAGGAACTTTCTTTTTACAATTTGAACAATTCAAATCTAATTCAAATCTTATGCTTTTTTCATTTTCTCCAATTTTTCCAATAATCACAGGTAAAAATCATATATTTTTGCTATAAAAAATGGCCTAAAATACATACTCATGAATATTATAGTGAAAAATTATACTTACTTGAGATGCTGTCTGTCTGGTTTCGTGTAATACGGGTAAGGTTTCTTTTAGCCTCAATTATTGCCGTATCAGTTGGGTTGGCATTGAATTGGTGGCAACTATCTTCAATTGATTTCTTTGATGCTGTTTTAATATTTGCAGGAGTTTTGGCACTTCATGCAAGCGTTGACCTGCTCAATGATTTTTGGGATTTCAAACGTGGCATTGACACAAAAACTACTAGGACAAAGATGAGTGGAGGAACTGGCGTACTGCCTGAAGGATTACTCAAACCCTCTTCAGTGTATAGGGCCGGAATTGCATTTTTAATAATTGGGACTACCATTGGAGGATATTTTGTACTGACAGATGGGATAGCTATTGCAATGATATTGGGATTTGCAATCCTTTCTATCTACTTTTATTCCACTAAAATTGTTGATTCAGGACTGGGTGAATTTTTTGTTGCAGTTAAAGGCTCTATGATTGTTGTTGGAACATACTTTATCCAATCTGGCCAAATTACTGTAGAGTCTATTCTTGCAGGAGTTGTTGTTGGTGCATTATCTTCTTTGGTTTTATTCATTGCATCTTTTCCAGATCATGATGCTGATAAATCAAAAGGAAGGAAAACTCTAGTTATCTGTGTTGGAAAAGAAAAAGCAACAAAATTATTCTGGGTATTTCCTCTAGTCTCGTATTCTGCAATAGTTATTGGTGTAACTGCAAATTTATTTCCATTAGTGTCATTGATTGTTTTTTTTTCCATTCCTCTACTGATAAAATCAGGATTTGGCTTGAAAAAAAATTACAGTTCTACTGATAAACTCATTCCCTTTATGTCATCGACGTTGTTGTTTGGCCGAATCACGGGAATCTTATTTGCAGCAAGTTTCCTGATTGGAACCCAAGTCACAAGATAGTTTCACAATAATTTAATTTAAAGTCCCTCATCTAATTGCCTCAAGATATGATTGGCATGGCATATGTATCAAGGGAATATTTGATGCTGTGAA
>JABDKK010000219.1 GCA_013002265.1 Candidatus Nitrosopumilus sp.
TATGATTACTCAGGATACATGTCCTCATGATGCAAAAGTCAGGATGGCAGGACTCAAAAACATGTACGAATGTACAAATTGTCACAAATTCATCCCTGTCGTTGAATCAAAAAAGACTGATCATACGGCACCTCAATATTTGGAAAATAGTTGGGAAGATGATGAGTAACTCTTGTAGAAAGCATCTGCGTCTCATTTTATCCCCAAAATAATAACTGAATCCCCGTGGACTCACACCTGAAATTGTAAGAGCCTTTAACTAAAACATGGAGTCTGTTTTGAGGATCAATTTTATGAGCAAATTGACTGCTGGTCACAAATCTCAATTACACGATTATCCAATAAACAAAAAAAGTTCTTTACAAGAAATTTGTAAAGAGTACCAATCCAGCTACTACAGCACCGACCATAACTACTGCTATTATCCCAAAGAGTTTTTTTCCACTCATTGGCTCTGTTTGTTTTTGCATGATTCAGTTACGGCTTTTTGGTATTTAACTAGTGATAAATTATTTAACTAGTGCTAACAGTTTTTCTAATATTAAATAATGATTATTTGAAAAACAGATTATGAAATTATGATAAAAACTACAAATCCTATATTGTCTTAATGATATTATGAAAAAAATTTGTTGGGCCAACACTGAAAATTTTGATGATGCTAAATTTGGCATTGTAGGGATTCCTGATGAATCCCAATCTCATGCCCTAAGACAGTAGCTGAATCCCAGTTGAGTTGAACTCACTTGCGGTGTACAACTAAAAGTTAGATGCCACTATTAATTCTCTGAAGGGAAATTATTTCTTTGGTGTAATTCTCTATTTGTAATTATTTTATTAACAATAATGACTATTTTTTGAAGAATTAAAGCACAATTTTACTTTGAAAATAATCTAAATATATTGATCGTACATTTCACGATGTTTTAAAAAACATTTTTAGGCAAATTGAAGTCCATTAATTTAATGGATTTCATGCTTGAAGAAGAACTAATTGATCTAATGACTTTCTGTTTGCAAAACCCTGACTCTGCTGAAGTTGCAGAAAAGCATTCAAGGATCTCTGAAATTGGAAAAGAATTGTATGCTAATGGGGGAATAGACGCACTAGAGAATTTTTTCTTTGTGTTGAAAAACAGAATAACAGAAGAAATAGAAAAAGATCCATCCCCAATGCGTTCGCTTTGGAATGGCCTCACTGATGAATGGCAGTACTAAAATTTTCAGTTGAGACTTTTACCCTCTGCCGATTCTGAATATGACTGTGCTGCATTTTGGGCATGTGCCTTTGATTGCAGGTTTGCCATTTTTCATGGTGTATGGTTTAGCGCCACCGATTTCTCGTTTGTCTCGGCACTTAACACAATATCCTATTGTCATAATTGCATTAGGCTCAAGCTTCTATTAGCAAGAACTTGTTGAACTTTTTTCACTAAGAGGCAAACCTCGGATCTTAATAAGCAGAATTTTAAGAAATTTTGTTTAATTAAACTTATTTTTTTGGATGACTTACGAACAAATTCTCAGTATTTTTTAAATAATTGTAATAATTTGGCAGTAGAATGTTGTTTGAAACTAACTCACATTGATATCTATTACCACATAATCTGATAATGCACTAAACTCAGAATTGTCAATTTTTTGCATAAGACTGTTCCAGACATAAATCTCCGCAGAATATTCCCCTTCATTAACTGGGGTCCAATTCAATGATGTGTTGAATTTTTGATTTTCATTTAATTGTCCTGTAATCCACGATATTGATATAACGAATCCTGTTTTGTCTTTTACTTGTACTAGATAAACAAATTCTTGAGATGTTTTTTGATTGTTAGTTATCTCTGCAGAGATTTGGACTTGCTGATTAACATTGATGTTGTTTCCTACAGTGTCTCCAAATCCTGTAGTTAATCGTTGATCGGTAATTGTAACTCTTTCCAATTCAGTTAAAGCAAATGCTGGGGTAAAACCAATTGAAATAACTAATAATGTTAGTCCAAACCCAACGCCCTTGCTTACCACGATATTTTGCAGAAATTTTTGTTAATAAAGCGTTTCTGCTTTCCTCTGTTTGGTTTTGAATCTAATTAGATGGATGATTTTCCAAATTCCTCACAATGGTGCTTTTTTTAGTAATTATTTTATCGGGATTTAGCAAGTTGTTTGGATCAAAAAATTTCTTCAAGTTTTTGAATATTTTGTAGTTTTCATCACCGTACTGCTCGCGTACGAATTCTGAGCGCGCTAACCCGTCACCATGCTCTGCAGTAATTGTGCCACCTATCTTGAGAATCTCTTGAAAGTACTCAATGGCAATTTTCTTTATTTTGCCGATATCTCTTCTATCTGAAATTAATCTCACATGGATATTCCCATTACCTGCATGCCCATACGTGATTGATTTTGTATTGTATTTTTTGTTGATCTTACTTAGAATTGAAAATAATTCTGGAAGATTTTCCAAAGGAACTGCTGCATCCTCAATTACATGTGGGATTCTTCTTTCCTTCTTGATGGTTTTTAAACTATAATACAATGATGAATCTCTGTACTTCCACCACTTTTGAATGTCTGATTTTTTTAATAGTTTTTTAACAATTCTTCCGCTCTGAATTGCTTTTATTTTTTTTTCACTGCTTTTTAGATTTTCATCATACTCTACAAACAATAGACATTTTGCTTTTTTACTAAATTCAAAATTGATCTGATTTAGAGTTGTTCTATCAACAAACTCAATCGCAGAAGGTTTTGTTTTGTTAATTAGAATGCAATTTTTTGTTGCATCTTTTATTGAATCATATTCTATGATGAACAAAATTCTTTTTTTGGGAAGTGGCTTTATTTTTAGTGATGCCGAAATAATAACTCCCAGTGTTCCTTCAGAGCCTATAATTACCCTGTGAGTGTCATTGTTTGCTTTTACTGTGTCCAATCTGTACCCTGATGAGTTTTTAGATACTTTGGGAAACCTTTCTGATTCTATTTTTCTTGTTAGTTTTAAAACTTGATTTGAAATTGTTTTGTTCTTTGGCAGTGTGATAATTTTTCCAACTCCGTTTACAAATGTAATTTCTGAAACATTGTCAATAACGCTTCCATACTTTAAACTTCTACTTCCACTGGAATTGTTTCCAAGCATTCCTCCCACAGAACAAAAAGAACCTATTGAGGGATTTGGTGGAAAAAACATCTTTTTTTGATTTAGTATTTTGTCCAGATTGCCTTTAATCACGCCTGGGCCAACCTTGATGTGGTTTTTTGAAACGCTGTGAAAATCAATATTTTTCAAGTCCAGAATAATTCCTTTGTTTAATGCACTTCCAACCAGACCAGTTCCGGCACCCCTTACAGTTACGGAAATTCTGAATTTGTTTGCAATTTTGATTGTATTGACTACGTCTTTTTCATTTTTTGCAATCACTATGATTTTTGGAATTATTTGATATGAACTGGCATCAACTGAATACCATTTTCTAAATTCGTCGTCATGCAGGACTTCTCCCTTAATTGTTGACTGTAATGTTTTAAGAACAGTTTTTTCCATTTGTTTAATTTAGATTTTAATTCTATAGTAATCCCATCTTTCAGGATCAAATAGGGTGACAAATTCTGCTTGTTCTCTGTCAATTCTTGCTCTAATTACGTCTCTTAAGGCAAAACTTGTAAGATATTTGTACTTCATAGAATGAGATTGCATTATAAACAAATGGCGCATCTCACTTCCGCCCTTTAATCCCCAGTAGCCCATCTTGAGTGCAAGGGGTTCCAAAAATATTGTGTTTCCAAGACCGTAATTCTCATCTCTTATTTCTTCGCGAAGTTTGTATGTTTCAAGCGGTCCGCCTTTTGAAAATCCGACAATCTCTCCTTTTTTGTTATTTAGTCTGAGTGTGTTTAGAATTACTTCGGGATCCTTTACTGATTTTTCAAAATCATTCTTTCTAAATTGCAAGGGCGTTGGAAGCTCTAAAAATATCTCATAGAGATCTTTTGTGAAATTGGGATCGTTTCTTGTTGTCATATTTTCTATCGTGGGAATCAATTTGAGATTGTCATATGCATAGTTTGCTTGAATTGCTATTTCCTGCTGTCGTATCCTCATAAATGACAGCACAGTGTCAAAAAAATTCTTTCTCATTTCTTTTGGAAGTACCTTTAGAATTTCTTTTGCCATATCTGTTTCTTTATTTAGCAATTCTTCAAAATATGCAACTGCACTACGTACAATTAATGATGGCATCCAAGCAAGTGCATGTGCATTCATTTTTGCCATCTGCATTGCTTTGGAAAAATCCCCTAACGCATAGCCGCTTATTCTGTCAACAACTGATAGATACCAACCCATTTGCATGACATGCTCTTGGAATTGCTTGCTATTTCTTGCCAGTTCAGAATTTTCAAAACACTGCTTAATTTGGGCCAATGCATTTTTTTTAAGATCACCGCTCCAAGGATATGTCGTTCTTAAAATTAACACCTTGATAATTTCCAAATCTACCTTTGCAGAAATTAACAAATCTCTTAGTTTTTTATCCATCGAGATAAATCTCAAAACACTTTCTTCATGAGGTTTATCCACACTTTTTTGCGGATCAAAATCATGAAACAAAGCTGCGATGAATAGATACTTTATGTCTTCTGGAGTGAATTTTACTTTTTCTTGTGCAGCAGATAAAAGAGAAACATATGTCACTTCTAACTCATGATTGATATTGTGATACCCATAGTAATCAGTACCTAACCCTTGGCTCTCAAACAAATCAATAGTATAATCAAGCATCTCGATATAGCAATCCTCCTCCAACCCATTTTGTACCATTAAGCTGAGAATTTCATTTCTCATTGAAACCGTATTTGCAAACTGCTGCAATACCAAAAAGACAGAATAACTGTTTTTAAATATGATCTATTCAAAACCTAAAACTCATCTGTTTTTAGACTCAGAAAGATTCAATAGAATTGTGGGCAGGTAATTGATGAATGACAATTAATCAAAAACTGCTTGAAAAACTGATGGAATTTAACAAGAACCACTCCGCTGATTTCTTATTGGATCTTAACGAGAACAAATATAATCTAAAATCAGTCTCCATCACTAATTCCCCTACTCCTGTAAATGAGCCGACTACTCGTGGAGGTGTGTATTTTTCTGAAAAATATGCTTACAAAATGCAGGGAACCGTAGAAGATCTCTCAGTCGTACCGTTATTGACAAAAAAAATGCTGGGCCCCAACACTGAATTTTTAGAAATTAAAATTCTCACTACCGTCCATTCTGATACGCCAATGAGAATTGAAATAACTACAAATCTTACAAACAGCGTTCAAACCCCGAAATCAATTGAGCTAAGCATGGTGATTGTTGATCTAAAAACTATCTAGTCTGCATTGAAATACTTGTCATATTTTTCTCTATTTTCCTCATCTGATAAGACTTCATAAGCCTTGTTGATTTCGGCCATCTTTTCTTCAGAATCTTTTTTAGTCCTATCTGGATGGGTTTTCTTTGCCAGTTCTCTGAATTTGGTCTTTATCTCTTCAGGCGATGCATCGATGCTTACCCCCAAAATTTTGTAGTAATTTGGAAGACTATTGTTAATTGAGGCCTCGCGGAATTCTTTGTCCTCGATTGTGTTTTTTCTTTTTCCCAATTCCTCATAATCGTCCCCCCAGTCCGAATGATATTTTTCATATGTCTTGTCTTTTTTTGATTCCAACTCGTTTTTGTCATATGATGTTTTTTTCCTTAATATGATGTCTCTAGCTAGAAATAAAAAAACTGCAATTATTGCAATGGCAAAGCCGGAAAATAGAATTATCTTTTCCTCGTCTGTGACCTCTAACTCCATATCCAAATTATTTGTCTGAGCATATCCAAGTTGGGAAGATCCCAAAATAATAATTACAGATAAAAATATGCTGATGAAATTCATAATAGCTACTTAGGTCAGTCGGAAATCTTCTTTTGCTGTGTTTAGTACCACATGTGTGATTGTGTTCTCTACATTTGGTATTGCAGCTAGACTCTTGACAAAACTGCTTAGCTCATTGCGCTCTTTGAATTTGGCTATGATGATTGTGTCTGTGGAACCCGTAATGTCATACACCCCACATACGTTTTCAAACTTTGAAACTTCATCCTCAATGTCTAAAATTTTGTCATTTTTTGCCATTATCTCAATTATTGCAGTCAGTGTATACCCCAATTTTTCATGATCAATTATTGCAGTATATCCTCGAATGATCTTTTCTTTTTCTAATTTTTTAATTCTGGATAATACCGTTACAGTCGACATTCCTAACTTCAATGCCATCTGTCTTGCAGAAAGCCTTGCGTCAACCATTAAATTTTTGAGTATTCTTTCATCTGTTTTATCTAAATTCATAGAATGATTAAGTTGAAAAATTTATTTAAATTTATGCTGAATGGTTGAATGTTTGTTTAATTTTGACTTATTATTTATGGCGTCGTTTCAGATTTAATAGAAATGACTCTGAGTATATTTTGTGGATGAAATAAAACAGCTAGTCTCAAAGGGAAAGAAATCATTAGATGATGGGGATTTTGATGCCGCACTTGGCTTTTTTGAGCAGGCATTGCTATTAAATCAAGACGATCCTGACTTGTGGAATCACAAGGGAGTGGCTTTGCGCAGTTTGGGCAGATATGGGGAATCCATGGAGTGTTTTAACAAATCCCTTGAAATTGATCCACGAGACAAACATGCGTCCTGATTTTTCATTAACAATTAGTCAATCTATATTATTAACAAAATATTATCTGATGCATTGGATAAAACCGTAGATGCGATGCTTGGACAGGCCTATGAATGTGCCGAGGATGGAAACTTTGACGAGGCCCTTAGATTGTATGATTTGGCACTCAAAGGAGAACCTCAAAATGCCAGTGCCCTTATTGACAAGGGCGCTACCTTGCAAAACATGGGAAGAATCAGACTTGCAATTAGATCCTTTGATAAGGCATTAGCGATATCTCCAAACAATATTGATGCATTACTAAACAAGGGTGCTGCCCTTCACTCTGAACAAAAGTATCGCGACGCAATTGACTGTTATGATGCTGCATTAAAAATTGATCAAAAATGTGCAATGGCTCTGGCCTACAAGGGACTGTCCTTAGGTGAAATAGGTCAACTTGATGATGCAATCAAACATTTCAAAAAAGCGCTATCTATTGACAAGGATTATGATCTTGCAAGTATCTCCAAAGAAATTGCCCAGGAACTATTGAAATCAATCAAACAAAAAAAATCTAAAACACAGTAACATCGCCAGGGGCCGGCTCTCGTTTGGTTTGTTTTTCATTTTTATCAAAATAATCTTTATGGGATGCATTTTGATGAATTCTTAACTTTTCAATATCTTCAAAGCCTTCGTGACACAAGTAGCATTTTGGTTTGTTCTCATCAACTAGTGGCAAAACCATGAATTACCATATACGTACGGGACTACTTATTCCTTGATAATAGAAGGAATATATCATGATGGGAGTCATATCCAATATGCTGGAACAACTAGTCGGGGATTCACAAGCTTTAGATCGAGCTATGGCCGGTGAAGAGTTATCCTATAAAGATGGCTTGGAGTTGATGAGTTATGACAATCTTCATTTGCTGGGCGCAGTTGCAGATGATTCTCGAAGAAAACTAGTTGGAGATACGGTTACTTTTGCTGCCTCTTATTACATGAATTACACAAATGTCTGTGCTGCAAGTTGCCAAATGTGTGCATTTTACAGAAAAGAAGGTGCTGATGATGCATACACCTTAACCCCGCAAGAGATTGAAGGACGGGTTGCAATTGCAAAACAAATGGGTGCAACCGAAGTTCACATTGTTGGGGGGTTTCACCCAAAGCTCCCGTTAGAATACTATGAGGACATGATGAGAACCATCAAAAAAAGTCATCCTAAATTAAACATCAAAGCTCTGACTGCAGCTGAAATCTTTTATCTGTCCAAACTAACAAAAAATTCTACCAAAGAGATCCTTTCTAGATTAAAGGACGCAGGACTGGATTCAATGCCTGGAGG
>JABDKK010000135.1 GCA_013002265.1 Candidatus Nitrosopumilus sp.
TTAGGGTATTTTTCTAAGAATAGTTTAGTTTATTGTAATTGCTCTGCTCGCGAAAGAATTTCAAGTTCATCCAAATTTTCAAAGATTTTAGATTCATTCCACAAACCAAAATATGGAAAGTAATTAAAAACTGCAGCAGACGGTACAAGAATTCCCGCTGCAATTATTGAAATTTTAAACAACAACATGTTTTCTTTCATTTTTACAATCCCCATCCTCTTCCAATCAATTTCCAAGCAGTTTGTCTATCAACACAGACTACATTGGAATAGTCATGTTTTATCAAAATTCTCAAGTTGTCATTTTTGCAAATGTTGTTCTCACCTATTGCCTTGCTGAATTTCTCAACAACAGTGGTACCTCCCATACTAGATGCAGATACTGCAGGAGAGTTCTTCAGTTTCTTGTAAAACTGGTGGGTATACTTTCCTGATTCTGGTAACATGAATGTGGATTTTACCAAAAATGGTTTTTCAGAATTTACTTTGAACTCAAATGACTTTGCAAATTCACTATTCTGATAAAACTCGTTGATTAGTTTTCGGTGGGCTTCACCAAACTCTTCATGTTCTGCATCAGTTACGTTTTCTCCCTTGGGAAAGTGAATCATATGGTCACCTTTCTCAAAGGCATATCCTACAACTGCACTAAACGTTGAATTTGCAGCAAAGTTATCATCGCTAAAATCCACCTTCTGCACTACAAAGAATTGCTCACCTGCCTGTACCATAGAGCGGGGAATCATGTTTTTGGTAAATAATGCAGCACGATTTTTTGTGTCAATCTCACCCCATGGAATTTTTTCATAATCTACATGACGGGAAATCCCTGAAGGAATATTCTCAAAACTCGATGTTCCATGAAACGATTCAGATGCGCGTATATTTGGAACAAAAAGTAACAATCCAACTGATGCTACTATCCCAATAACTATCAAAAGTCTAGTTTTCATTTCTTTGCGAACCATTCTCATCACAGGTAAAGTCTTTCAAATATTTTGAGATAAAACTTCCAGGCACATCAGTTTGTAATTCTCTATCCAGATAACATTTCAAGTTGATATAGTCTAGTTCATTGTTTTCATCAAAGTACAGGTTCATTCTAACTTTGAAACCATCATCACTTCCTACAAAATAGGAAATGTGATCACTTCTGACTTCTTCACGTGCATCAGGATACTTTGCATAAAATTCATCAACCAGAGGATGGTTTTTTAACAGTTCAATTATTTCATTTTCTTTTTCTTGTTCATTAAGGCATTCATGCATTCTGGTTATCCAAGCATCTGCAACTTCTTTGTTAGGAAATTCAGGAAATAGATGTTCAAGTTCTTTACAATCCATGTTCAGAAACTTTTGTGCAGAAGGAATAGAAGAGTTATCTCTAATTTTTTCTAGACAATCCAACATTTCCTGTCCACCCTTTCCATATGTGAATCTGCAATCTTTTGCAGTTTTTGGTTCATTAATTACTGAAATTGCATAAACTATACCAGAGAAAACAACAATTATCACAATTATAGATATGATGATGAGTCTAGTTTTCATCTCTGGAGACTGCCTCGTATCCTATATGACCCATGTTCAATCTGACCTCAACGAATGGATCATCCTCATATAGAGAAACAAGTTCTTTCATGGCATCTTCAAATTCTTTTTCAAGACTTTTCAAATCGTCAATCTTGTTCTCAAGTAGTGATTCTTTTTCGGATTCAAGATTTTCTCTAATCTCACCAATTTTTATGCTCAATTCCTCTTTTGACATGCCTGAGCGTTGGTTGTAATCAACAGTTGCGTTCTTTTCATCAATCTTTGATGCAGTTAGGGCATCATCATATTTTATGTCATATTCTTTTTTTAGTTTGATTTGATTCTCTTCAAACTCTTTTTTAATTTCCCATATTTGCTGATTGACTTTTTCTACTCTTTCAGATGCATCCTTGTTTTCTATACTGGCTGCCACATAATCATCTACACTATGAGATTCTGCCAGTCCTTGCTCTATCCAATCTTTTGCAGTATCATCAAGGACACATGAATATTTTTCAGTTTCAAGATTAAATATTACAGTAAATCCGTCATTGCATTTTGTAAGTGGAGAGACGACCTCTTGATCAAATCTATTTTGCACATCGCCTGTAATCTCACCCATTCCATGTCTTACCCACATCTCTGCAGTAGCTATACTTACACAGACATAATCATCTGCATGGAATCTGTATACCACTACATTTCCTTCTCTGCATTCAGTATCAGGATTTGTTTTTCCAAGGTCTTCCCACGATAAAGAGTCATTTGGATTTGCTTGAAGGTATGCAGGGTTTGTCCTATAATCCTCATAGTATTTTCTTAGTTGCTCTCCAGTTATCTGCGAATCAATGAATTTCCCTTCTTCATCAAATAAAATTTGTTGTGAGTAATATGCCAAGTTATGATTAACATTAAACTGCGAATTTGTCTCGATTAGCTCAATACGTTTAGTTTCAGCTGCTACAAGATATGCTTGTAGAGCATCACGTCGAGAACCCCCGTCATCTAGTACTTTTTTGAATGCATCTCTTCCTGCTTCAACTTTTTGTTCCTTGAATTCAAACTGATCCCAAAAGACATCTTGTACTTGAGAGTCAGGAATCTTATCCACAAACCTGTCAAAGGCATTGTAAGAAGAATAGTAATCCCATAGTTTTTCCCAATCTGTAAGATCCTGATTTAGTATTTCAAGGGATTTGGATCTTTTAGCTTCCAGTTCTTTTTGTGCGGCTAGTTTTTCATAGTTTCTTTGCTCTAGTTCTTCAATCCATTTTTTTGTCTGTTCAATTTTTTTTAGAATGTCTTGTGCCAAGGGATTATTTTGAAGATCATCTGATAGGGTAGTCTGCTCGCTTGTCTCTTGGGCAAACACTGGACTCATGGCAAAAAACAGTGCAAAGACAACACTTGTTGCAACATTCCCCAAACCACGCATAAAATACGGAATAAATTTTTCTATATAACAGATACTGATGAATTATCAGTGTATCAGAACTGGGCAAGATACGAA
>JABDKK010000154.1 GCA_013002265.1 Candidatus Nitrosopumilus sp.
GTATTTTACGGACCAGGAACAGTCCATCAACAATGTCAAATGGATGGCGACATGCCACCACGTTATTGTGAGCCATACTACAAAGCAATGTCATCTGTAGTAGGAGTCAGAATCTCCAATGTTGAACCAGTAAATGAGAAAACTCTCCAAGTAACACTAAGGGAAATCGGAATTGGTGGAAATGGAGTAAATGAAAATATTTCAGTCTCAATTGGTGCAGGAGATTTAGTTGGAACTGGAATTGTGAACAGTGGCTGGTCAGGAACTACAATCATCGATGTTCCAGTTAAGGGCATGGGTCATATCTACAACCACAAAAGCATGCATGTACACATATTTCCTATTACAGGATAATGTACATCTTTTCTTTTTTCATAATCCTATCTAAGATTATGAAACATAGATTCCAAAGCATAAGCATGATGTGAGAGACGGGAATTCTAGGAAGCCTATTTCTCTGAAATCCATGTTTCGATGGATGCGTAATCAAAATGATTTTTGATTATTTTTTCTCGTAGATATAAAATTATCATCCATTAATAAAGTATGAATAAATTAATCTAATAAACATAATGGTTGCATTGCAATGAAAACGTATTTTTTATTCTATGGAAATATTCAAATATTCTTTAGCGCACAATATTTTCAAAATGAACAGAATAGTGGGAGGATGTATGAAAATAAAGCCAACAAAAGTGGGTGAGGAAATTGAAAAACATTTGAGTAATGTGAATCTGGATCCATTTTATCACGTTAATGAAAATTATATCCAAAATAATTCTAAAGAAAAATTAAATCAAATAGAACAAGAGGAAAATTCTAGTGACTGATTTTTCATAATCCTATCTAATATTATGAATCAAAATTTCAACATCATTTTTAATCGATTCTAGATCTTTTCAAAGTTTTTTTATATTGATTACCTTTTGGTTTATTTCTAAGCATATATCCACAGCATGGGCACCAAAGTCCCTCCCATTCTATGTATATTGTACAGACTGTGCATCGCTTGGCACCTTTCTTGTACCAAGACTCATTTTTCTTTCCTTTTGTTATTTTGTATCGTTCACAAATTCCTTTTCATGTCATGATTTCTCATTTTTTAGACTCATTTTATTTCGAAGGTGACGATTTTTTGGACCTTGTTTTAAGAGATAACCGCAGCACGGACACCACAGGCCCTCCCATTCTATGAATATACTGCAACCCGAACAAAACTTTTGACCTTCTTCATACCTGGATTTGTAATTTTTTGGTTTCATCGCCTTGTATTTAATACAAATATTGTGGCAAAAATGCATGATGTGCAATTTCCAAATAATGTCACATATTATCTTAAGTTAAGGATTAGATTCTCTTTTGTTAGAATCAATGAAAATATTGGTTTCATATTTTTTGTAATTTCATAATCTCCATTAGGATTATGTAAAATGAAACATCATAGATTTACCAAGAATAGATGTTTTGGCATATTGCCTAAAAATTTAATCTAGGGGAAATTCCTTCTTCCAAATTGCCATTTTTCTAAGCGCCACCAATCGTCATCTTTATTCTGCATAGATGTTGACGAATTAATTGTAGAATGATACTTGAATGAATCTTTTACATCATCTTTTGTAGTTACGATGTTACAAAGACAATTATCTTCTTTCTCACCACAATAAGGGCAAACACAAAAACACTGTTCAACTGAGGTTCTACACTCAATACAAAAAATAGTTTCATTGTCTGTCATTATGCTCATTTTCAGTATTATTCATGAATCAAATATTTTAATTGTCCTGAAAACAACCTAAACATTTATTGTATATTGACAATTAGATTAAAAATTTGTAAATCTTGGACAAGACGATCTTTATTTTTGATGAATTGCACCAATTAAGATGATGAGTAATGTACTATCTAGTTATTCCTTGAAAAATACTCTGATTTTCATTGGAATAATAGCTGCTATAGCATCACTTGTTTTATTCTTAAAATAGAAACAATATGTTCGGCGTAATCTCTATTACGATTATGTATAATCTCGGTAAGGATTATGAAATGATATTATTTGAGAGATTAGTGGCTGAAAAAATTGCAATGATGTGTCAGAACTAAGATGACTTGTCGGGGCCAGTACGCCATCATTGCACCCT
>JABDKK010000160.1 GCA_013002265.1 Candidatus Nitrosopumilus sp.
TTCGGTCAGCCATCTAAAGCCAACAACTACAGCCGGAAGCTCTACCAGGCTGAGCTAGCTTGGGACAAGAAAAACGAAGTAAACTGCTATTAAAAAACTATCGTAGATATCTTATTTATGATCTCTATATGAATAAATACTCTCCAGAGTCCTTATGATCTATGTCTAAACTAGCACTGTCTTATTCTGGTTATGTATGTGCGCCATATTTGCATACTCATCAATCCATAGAACTAAAAGAAAATTGGATGAAATCAAAAAACATAGAAAAATTATTTTTTGTAACAGGTACTTTTTCTTCTGAAAGTAAGCCTTACTTTTCTGATTCTACTAATCATTACCTCTTGGCAAAATTCAAAGATACTGGAATTATTTCCAAAGATCTAACTAGATACAATCAGGACAAAACCTCATTTGTCTTTAATATTAAAGATGATTTATTTCAAAGGGAAGTCCGAGATGTAACCAACTTTGTATCGGTATACTATTTGGAGTATGGTGAAGATTTTGAGGACTTGCAACAAGTGGCAACTCTTTTACTAAAACGCGACAAAATTGAAAAAGCTGGTCTTGGTAATGTAGATATTTATTGTACCACTCCGGTCAAGTTTACCTTTCCATATGCAGAACACGTTGTTGTAATTGAAGTGGCAAGTGAAAAAAGTCATCAAAGTGTAAAGAAATACTGTGAACAAACAAGACGCGATGTAAATAGAAAGGGACTAACAATGACTAATCTGATGAGTCTCTCCATTCTTGATCAATTAAAATAGAAAGCTTATTTGAATTTATTAGAAAAATCGTTTTCTGCAGTATATTGCGAAATATGAAAATATTTTGTCTCAAAGGATTTTGAGTAAAGTTAAATATTCGTCTAAAAACTGTTTTTCCATGAGTAAACCATCAGATCTAGGGTCCTTGAAAATTGGATCTTATATTTTGTTGCCACATTCTGATCAACCAAGTGGTGAACCATGTAGGATTGTTGAATACGATACCTCAAAACCTGGAAAACATGGGGCTGCAAAAGCAAGAATTGTCGGTGAAGGCATTTTTGATGGTCAAAAAAGACCTCTAGTCGGACCCGTAAGCATGCAAGTACATGTCCCTTTGATTAACAAAAAAGTTGGCCAAATCATCTCGATAAATGGTGATACAGTACAAGTAATGGATTCTGAAACATTTGAGACAATTGACGTTGTTCTCATTGATGATGACGTTAAAGGAAAATTAGAAAACGGTCAAAACGTAGAGTACTGGGTTGTGATGGACAAAACTAAAATCATGCGCGTTAAGAACTAATGCGGATGCTGATGATGAGCGGAAAAGCCGTCTGATTGTTGATGAGGATTATGAGTAATGAAGCATCCTTTTTCAACAAATCTTGCAAGTTTGTTGAACTGAATATTTTTTAGATTATGAAGTTAGCGTCTCTATTCTCTGGTGGAAAAGATAGTACCTATTCGATTTATTTGGTAAAAAAACAAGGACATGAAATTTCTTGCCTTCTCAGTGTTTTTCCAAAATCCGAAGAAAGTCACCTGTTACACCATCCAAATTTAAAATGGACAAAATTACAATCCGAGTCTATGAACATGCCCCAATTATTTGCCAAATCTGATTCTTATGAAACTGATCATGAATTGTTACTCTTTGAGAAATTACTCATAAAAGCCAAAAAAGAATTTGATATAGAGGGATTGGTTCATGGCGGAATAAAAAGTAAATTTCAAAAAGAAAAATTTGAGTCGTTGTGCTCAAAATTAAATTTGATATCGTTTGCACCCTTGTGGAATTTAGAGCCCTTTCAATACATGAAAGATTTAGTTAACTCTGATTTTGAATTTATAATGACTACTGTTTCTTCAGATGGTCTTGATGATTCTTGGCTTGGAAAAACTATTTCAAAAAATGATATTGAAACTTTACACAAACTTTCAAAAAAATTTGGATTCAATTTAAATTTTGAGGGAGGAGAGGCAGAAACATTTGTAGTTAATTGCCCCTTGTTTTCAAACTCGATCAAAATCAACCAATCCAAAAAAATATGGGATGGTTATAGGGGAAGATTTGAAATAGTGGATGCGGAGATAGATTTTCATGCTTGATGGACTAAAGAACAGTCTGAGTGATGCAATCAAAAAGATTGTAAAATCCTCGGGAATCGACGAGGAATTAATCAAGGAATTATCAAAAGATGTACAACGAGCATTACTTCAATCCGATGTAAACGTTAGATTAGTTTTAGAAATTACCAAACATCTGGAGGATAGGGCCATTAACGAGACTCCTCCACCCGGACTCTCACGAAAAGATCATATTGTAAAAATTCTATACGATGAACTTTCAAAACTACTTGGAAATGAGTCTGAATTTGATTTTAAACCTGAAAAACAAAACAAAATAATTTTACTTGGAATTCAAGGTAGCGGAAAAACCACAGTTGCATCCAAACTTGCTAAGTTTCTCACAAGACAAGGCTATAAAGTTGGAGTAATTGGTGCTGATACCTATAGACCAGGAGCTCTGGTTCAACTAAAAACCATGTGTGAAAAATCTAACGTTGAGGTTTTTGGTGAGGAGAATAACAAAGACTCTCCTAGTATTGTAAAAAATGGCCTAAAATATTTTGCAGACCGGCCCCTTGATGTAATTCTAATTGACACTGCTGGTCGCCATAAGGAGGAAAAAGATCTACTTGAAGAGATGGACAGAATTAATAAAGTTGCAGATCCTGATTTGGCATTACTAGTAATTGATGGAACAATTGGACAACAATGCTTCAATCAAGCAGAAG
The DNA here is from genome assembly GCA_013002265.1 of Candidatus Nitrosopumilus sp. Taxonomy (GTDB): domain Archaea; phylum Thermoproteota; class Nitrososphaeria; order Nitrososphaerales; family Nitrosopumilaceae; genus Nitrosopumilus. The sequence goes on from JABDKK010000160.1 coordinate 2,798, forward strand.
CATTTCACAAAACTATTCCTGTTGGCGGTGTTATTATTACAAAATTAGATAGTTCTGCGAAAGGTGGTGGGGCACTAGCTGCATCCGCAGCTACTGGTGCGCAAATCATGTACATTGGAACTGGTGAGAGAATAGACGATCTGGAAAAATTCTCTCCTACTAGATTTGTTGGAAGATTGCTTGGCATGGGTGATGTTCAAGCTGTCTTAGATTTGGCAAAGCGTCTAGAGGAAGAAGGTGATGATGTTAGGATGAAGCGAATCTCTAGTGGGAAAATGAACATGGATGATTTCTTTTATCAGTTAGAGGAGGTTACAAAAGTAGGCTCATTACAAGGAATTCTGGAGAGCATGCCTGGTCTGTCTGGAATGGTAAAAGATGATCAACTCAATCAAATGGAGGGAAGAGTTTCAAAATGGCGGTATATTATTCAAAGTATGACAAAAGATGAGAAAGCAGATCCTGATTTACTAAACTCATCTAGAATCAAAAGAATCGCTCGTGGTTCTGGCTGGCCCGAAGGAGAAGTAAAAGAACTGATCAAAAATTACAAAAATTCAAAGAATATGATGAAGGCTTCCAAAGGACGCCAAATGCAAGGGACGCTTAGAAGAATGGGACTAGGCTAGTATTAGAAATTTTCTAGCATGTCTACCCAAGAAAAAATAATTCCTATTGCAAATCAAATCTTAAAAAAACATGAGTTATGTGATAATTGTCTAGGTAGACTCTTTTCCAAAAAACTGCATCTTTCATCAAATAAATTACTGGGGAAAAAATTACAAAAAAATTCAAAATCAAAACACACCTGTTATATTTGCAAAAATATTTTCGATGATTTACCTCGCCTTTTGAAATCGATGACTGATGCGTCGTCTCAATATTCATTTAAGAGCTTTAGTGTAGGTGTAATGGTAAAACCTTCTATTGTAGACCGAGATGATGTGATTCGATCAAAATTCAAACTTAGAGGAATTGATAGCATAAAGACAGACATTTCAAAAGAGTTAGCAAAAGCATTCTCTAGAAAAACAAAAAAAATTCTAGATACTGTTGATTCTGATGTAACTTTTACTCTAAATCTCAAAGATGATACTTGTTATATTAGAGCAAAATCTATCGTGTTTTCTGGTAGATACGTTAAATCAGCTAGAGGAATCCCTCAAAAACAAAAGTCCTGTGACAATTGTCTAGGTAAGGGATGTCGTTTATGTAATTTTCATGGAATCTCCGAATTTAATAGCATTGAGGGAATCATCTCAAAATTCCTTTTTGAGAAACTTGGAGGGACTACTGCTAAATTTACGTGGATTGGGGGTGAAGATAAAACTAGTCTTGTTCTAGGCAAAGGGAGACCATTTTTTGTCAAAATCCAAAATCCAAATAAAAGAACATTGAGATCATTTTCTATAAAATCTGAATTTGTACAAATTAGTAATTTGAAAATTATTCGGGGTTCTCCAAAACAACCTTTGAAATTCAAATCAATTATAAAAATGAAGATATACTCAGATTCAAAAATTAACTCAAACATACTTTTAAAATTAAAGACTTTAACAAAGCAACCCATTGTTGTATATGAAACGTCTGGAAAACGTTCAGAGAAGAAAATATTTTCATTAAAATACAAAAAAATCTCAAAGAATGATTTTACATTATTGATCAAAGCTGATGGCGGGTTACCCGTTAAGAGATTTGTATCAGGGGATGATGTATCCCCAAGTATTTCTAAAATATTCAAGAGAGTCTGTACCTGCAAAGAATTTGATTTTCTAGATGTTGAGGTCTAATGATAACAATTAACTAGCGTAAATTATCGTAAACCAATATGCCATTAAGAAAAAAAGGTAAACATCAAAGACATGCTGATCAAAAGGCTCATACGCGCAAAAGAAAGAAAGCAAAGTCTGGAAAACCAAGATCCTGAACAAATCAACCTTTTTACATTCAAAATAATCGAGGGGATACATTGGATCCATTAGTTCGCTTAAGAGATGCATATTCAAAGGGGATAATCCCTGATGATGTATACGAACTCGCTGTAAAGCGATTTCCGATAACTATTGCAGGAATAAACAGAATTGAAAAAGCATCAGGAATTCGTTATCCTGTTGCATATGTGGAACCCTCTCTGATTCTAACTACTTCAAGCTCAAACTCTTATGAATTTGGGATTTTATTTGCAAGAACCATTCCGATAATGTTTGAAGAAAAATTTCAAGTTGTAATTCAGATTTCTGCACCTCTTGTTGCCTACGGGCTTAAAGGCACCATTCATGCAATTTTAGCCCATGAATTTCTCCATTTCTTGGAATTAATTAAAAAAATCTCAAAGATGGAATTAGTATCTGATGAAATTTCTGGAAATTTATTTGAAAATGTCTACAGCGATGAGACTAGATTATTTGAACCTCGAGTGGTTTTTAAAGACAGAACCTTACTCAATCATATAACTAAAAAATTTCCTTCAGGTTTTCGTGATTATAAACTAGAAGATAAGGTAATGCAATTTTGGGCAGATAGAAATCTTCCAAAATCTAACATATCCTTGGATGAAAACACAGTAAAACTATCTGCCGAATCATTATCGAAAATAAAAATTGATCCTTCATTTATTGAAAAAATAAATCTGCTAGAAGAAAAAAGTTCAAAAATTCGTAAAAAGCGATTGTACTGAATTTATTTATTTTTATTGATTGAATTCAGTTAATCCACATTTTCCACAAGTGTGTCTGTCTTTATGTTCAGACATGAAAACTCCTTTCCCACATCTTGAACAAATTTTTCTAATTCGTGATACTTTATCTCCATCTACTTTGAAATATTTGTACACATTGGGACTTGAACCTTTTTTTCCTGTCATTATTCAGATTTCTCCTCTTTTGCTTCTTCAGCTGGCTTGTCTTCTGCTTTTACTTCAGGAGGAGTTTCTTCCGCTTCTTTTGCCGCAGCATCATCTTCTGCAAGCTTTGTCTTGGATTTTTCTAATCTTGAAAATATTGTTGGGTTGACATGTTTTTTTGCCAATCTTTCATCTTCATAAACATAGAAAGTTCCTGTGACCATTGGTTTGCCAACATGTGACTTTAATCTCATAGGAATGACGATTTTGCCATCAAGCTTGAATTCTTTAGTGATCATATCTGCTGCTTCAAGTTTTTTGAGTTTGCCTCCTAGTCCAGCAAAATTACAAGTAATCTCTCTACGTGAGAGAAATGTATTGTCTACATCTGTTATAGTCTCAATAATGGACATGTATCCAAAATCTCTGGATATTTCATATAAACCTTGATTGGAATAGCGAAGAAATTTAAGAAATTCCTTTGAAACTATGCTATGGAACGCTATATGCTTCATCTAGAGAACACACGTTATGGATCAGAACACCCTCGCGAGGTAGTTTACAAAGCAAGAGATCTGGCATCTTATATGAATGTCTCAATTCGTGTTGCACGAATTGCCAAAAAATTTGTTGAATTAGATGTTTCAGTTGAAAAAGAGGAACTAGATGAACTGCTAAAGAAATTAGAGCCTATTGGGTCTGTTGTTGATATTAGACATGTCTTTGAGGAGGAGATCGAAAAAGAGAAGGGCATTGAAGATGGAATATTTTATTTTAACAATGAAAGATTTTGGGAAAGTCATGAGGCATTTGAAGGTGTTTGGAAGAAATGCTTTGGGAGAGAAAAAGAATTGGTTCAGGGAATTATTTTGATCGCAGTAGCTTTTGCACATGCTCAAAAAAATGATCTTGCTATTGGAATTGGAATGCTTAGCAGAGCGTTAGAAAAATTAGGTACATCTCCCTCAATGTATCATTCTATTGATGTTGACAGAATTAGAAAGAAAGCAATTGAAATGCAACAAGAGAATCAACTGACTACTTTTGAAATTTAATTAATTCAAGTACCTTTAAAACTACTTCTGATCCTTGCAGTAAACCCATACTTCCTTTCTTAGCTTGCTGCTCTGTCATTCGAGTGGTTCCGTCATTTTTTATAAAATTTGCTGAAACTAAAACTGGTACTGGATCATCACTGTGTCCTTTGTTGATACATGGAGTGGAATGATCAGCTGATATCACAATGGCAACCCTATCTGGATCTATGTTTTCAACTAGGGTCTTGAAAAATCTTTGGTCAATCTCTTCGATATTCTTCATCTTACCAATTGCATCGCCGTCATGACCGAATTCGTCGGGCCCTTTAAGATGACCATATATTGAATTTTGAGTTTCCATTGCTTTTGCAGCAACTTTGGCCTTTTCTTCATAATCCGTTAGACCACCAGCTTTGAATGCTTTCATCTCTAAGACATCTGATATTCCAAGCTCTACTGGCATATCAACAATACATGAAAAATTCATTCCGTATTTTTTATTGATTGGAACCACCTCTGGATACTTGTTTCCTGCATCTCTTAATAAAATACAGCTGAGTTGTTTTTTGTTTTGATCTTTTCTTTTACTGTTAATTTCAGAATTTTTTAGAATTTCGATTGATTTATCTGAAAATTCATTAACAAGATCTGCAGTAAATTTTGAATTCTCTGTATCATCTAAAGGGAGGCATCTCTCAATTTTAAGATAATCTCCTACTGTCTTTGCAACTCCCATTCCACCAATGTTGCTATATGCAGGGTCTGTGTTTGTAATTCTTGAGGATAATTTTTTCCCATTTGTTCTTATTCTAACTGTTACTCTGTGACCAATTGTTGGTGCAACGACTACTGATGTTTTGAGATTTGAAAATTTTATTGCATTTTCAATTCCCTTTGCAACACTCCTTGCATCATCTTTTTCGATGTGTCTTCCTGCTCTTCTGTCTGTTATTACTTGCTCTTCATTTAGTGTGGAGTAATTACCCCTTAGAGCCAAATCCCCATCTTTAAAATCAATTCCAATTGCTTCGATGACTCCTCTTCCAACATAATCTGCATGTTTGAATTTGTATCCAAGCATATTGAAAACAGCAATGTCTGATTCTGGGGCAATTCCTTTTCCTACAGATATTACTCCGATTACCCCCTCACTTGCAATTTTGTCTAAAATCGGGGTTTTTGCAGCATCAAGTGGTGTTTTTCCATCCAGATCTAGATGTGGCAAATCTCCTACACCATCTAATAATACGTAAATCATATGAACAACGGAATTATCCATAATCTATACTGTTTAACACAGATCTGAAGCTCTGCTTTAAAGCTTGCATGGATTACACGATAAAAAATCTAATACTCTTTTTGGCCTAATGTTGAATTTTAAAAAATACTTTTTGATTAAATTAGGTTTTTCATAATTCTTTTAGCAATTTTTTTTCAAAACTATTTTTTATTTTTTATTTTAACATGTCTCAGTAAACGTTTTAACAGACATTTACTTCCAATTAAAATTATGGGGGATATGCGCAAAGACTATGTTTCAGAGCGTTTTATGATTGTCTCTAAAAAAGATGACAAAGTAGATGATCCAAAAAAATCACCATATGCTCCTGGAAATGAATTCATGACAAATCCTTCTGTATTGTCTCTTGTTGCAAAGGATGGAATGCTGCAACGTCTTCAGGATAATGAAGATGAATATGTTGAGGGATGGTCAATTAGAGTTTTTGAAAGTAAAAATCCGATTGTCTCTATTGACACTGAAAATTCTTACAGTGATAGACCTTTTTACAGTGAACCTGCATATGGTTATCATTACATCGTAGTTGCATCCCCAAATGAAAAAGATACTTTTGCAACTATTGATTCAGAACAATGGTCTAATGTTCTTGTTGTTATTCAGGACAGGCTGAGATGGCTTTATACACAAAAAGGGGTAACATATGTTTCAATTTATGCTGATCAAGGTGATTTGGCAGGAAACACAAATCCTCATCCCCATCTTAACATTTTGACATTTTCTACAATTCCTCCAGTTATTGAGGAAGAAGCAGAAGCCTCACACAAAATTCTAAATGAAAAGGGTGTTTGTCCAATGTGCCAAACAGTGAATGAGGAAATTGGGGGTCCACGACAGATTCTCCAAACTGAGGGATTTATTGCATATTGCCCATGGTCTCCCTCATATCCGTATGAGTTTTGGATTTCTCCCAAAAAACACACTACAAGCTTCTCTAAAATTACTCAAAAAGAAATCAATGATTTGTCACTGATATTAAGAGCGACTCTGGGTGGACTGTCTAAAACAATCAAAAATGTTTCATACAATCTTGTCTTTCATCTGTCCCCAGAAAAGAAAAATAGTAGACAGATTCATTGGCATATTGAAGTTTATCCAATAACGAAATCATGGTCGGGTTTAGAACGTGGGTATGGAATTTTCTTAAATGATGTTTCTCCTGAACATGCAGCTGAAGAGCTTGGAGCAGCTTGCAGGAAAGAACTGGCCAATCTAGTTGGCATTGTTTGATCTTTTGAATGGTTTATTTATCAACTAGAAACTGTTAGAACTGTGGCAATAGAAAAATGGCTTGCAATTACCGGAGTTGGATTGTATGCAATGTTTGTTGGTGAGATGATTTCGATTTATAATTTTATGATGAATGTTCCTGCCGATTTTGAATATGGACAAATATTCTCAGCAGATCCTAAACTACTTCAGTTTATTTCAATCGGTGTTGCACCTGCATCAATTTTAGCTGCAGTCGCTTTTATCATGTCTAAACAGTATGGTTCTAAGCCTATTGGAATTTTTATTGCAATTGGAGGCATTGTCTTGTTTGCAGGAATGTATTTTTGTTATACCATGATTGAGCAAATAGATGAAAAGTACGTCACAGAATCTGTAAGATTTGTTCCTGTTTTGTTTATGGTTTTATCTGCTCCAATTGTTGGTGCAGGTGTTTATTTGATGAGGCATATTAAGAAACGTCCTAAAAAAGAATATTTCTAATTGTGATCAAATCGAAGCTCGTTTGCAACATGTTTGAAACCTAGTTTTTCGTAAAATGGTTTTACATCATCCGTACAGTCTAAAATTGTCTTGTAGCATCCAGCTTCTTTTGCTACATTTAGAAGATAATTCATGATTTTTGCACCTATGTTTTGTCCTTGAAACTTTTTGTCCACTACGACATCTTCTATATGACCCACCAGCCCCCCATCATGGATAAATTTTTGTTCTATCAGAAGAGTTGTTGCTCCCACTATCTTCTCGTCTAGTTCTGCAACTACGATAATGTGATTTGGGTTTGAATTGATTCTTTCAAAGATATCTTCAGCTTTTTTCTTATCTATGGTACTTGTTTCTCTTAAAGAATCCAGTGTGCTGAGAAAACCTTTTTGAAGATCATCTTTTTTTAGTATTCTAATTATTGGCTCAGTCATTTTAATTTTCTGAACTTACCACGTCTTTCAATATAAACTTGACATGTTTTCTTATATGCAGACTTCCCAATATCGATAAATCCATTTTTTGTGATAAAACTATTAAAAAATTTTTTTCTATTCGTGACCTTTTTTATTACATCATCCATTAAGTAGGGCTTGTTTTTAGGGATAAAACTCAAAACTTTAGGATCCATAAAATAACATCCCATATTCACATTGGCTTTGATCTCGGATTTTTCATTCCAACTTGTAACATTACCTGTTTTGATGTTTCAATAACTTCATACGGTAAATTTGTCTTATACTATAGGCTCATTGTAACAAACACTTTTTTCTTTTTCTACTGTTTAATCATATTAATGAGACTAAAATTGTAAATAGAGTCTCCATACATGCACACAAATGTATCATCGATGAATTCTTCTGCAGCCTTTAATTAGCTAGCAGTTGATTAGTTTTGGAAGAAATATTGTGTATGGCTGTAGTCTTGTTCCTCATACTCCTCAAGAATTACTGCTTTCACACCCTGTTTAATAATGGCTATTTATGTTGAAAGATGTTTTTTGACTATCAGATAATCTTGATGACTTTATTTAATACGTCTTGTGGTGTTTTACCAAAAACTAGGATCATAGGCTCCTTTCCAAAATCCCCTTTGTGATATATCACATCAGGCATTTTTTTGGAATTATTCATTGCATTTTTTATTCCCCATTCTATAGTAGAGCCTTTGGATTTTACATTTTTAGGTTCTAACATTCTATCATAACTTGACATTACAAGTTTTGATTTTTTCACTTTAGATATGATTGCATCTTGAAATTTTATGTTTATAGCAGAATTTGTCTCTGGGTATTTTTTATTCATTGCTAACAATGCAGTTGCAACATGTTTTGATCCTCCGTACTCTAAATTTCCTGCAACTAAGACTTGATTACCTGTTTTTACTATTCTCCCTGAAATTCCAAGAATATCTTTTATTGTTTTTGGTTTGTTATTAGAATACACAAAATTTGTTTGGCACTCTGGAATATTCTTGTATATGTTTTTGAATTCAACAAAATTGTTTATTGCATTTGATAGTTCTGTGATATGATTATCTTTATGAAAATCTGTGATTGAAATGCCTTGGCCTAAATTTTTTGCATTCCTAATTGATTTGAGGGTAAATTGTTTGGCAAATTTTACTGCTTCTCTAATGCTTTTTTTGCTGGCAAGTGCAAAAATGATTGCAGCCGAATAATTACATCCACTTCCATGATTGAGCCTTTCTATTTTATCTCCTGAAATGACGAATCTATTGTTTTTTTCTAAAACAAAATCTGAAATTTTACATTTTTTTGATTCTATTCCTGTAATGACAACGTTTTTTGCTCCCATTTTTTGAATTTTTAATGCAATTTTTTCAGGAGTATTTTTTGAGTTAATTTTACTATTAGCCAAAATTTCTGCCTCAAACCTATTTGGTGAAATTATTGTTGCAAGTGGAATGATATATTTTTGAAAATCTTTGATGGCTGATTTTTCAATTAAATTTCCTCCAGTCGTTGATCTTATTACAGGATCTACTGTAATTGGAATTTTTAATTTTTTTAATTTGTGATAAATTATTTTTATTATTTTAGAGTTGTAAACCATCCCTATTTTTATTCCATCAATTTTAAAATCAGAAAATACCGCATCTAATTGATTTTTTAAAATTTTTTCTGATACTGGTTCTACAATACCAAAAGTCGTAGTGTTTTGTCCTGTAATCGCAGTAATTACAGTTAATCCATGAACCTTTAATTCTGAAAATACTCTGATGTCACTTTGTATTCCTGCTCCTGATGATGGATCAGATCCTCCAATTGATAATAAGTTCAATACTTTTTCTTATTATATGTCCTAATCTATATTTCCTTTAGATGGTGCTTTTTTTAAAACTTTTTTCTAAGTAGATATTTTTTACTTCATTATCCATGACTAAAAAATGACAAAACGTCCAGTTGTAAATGATTCAATTACTGATGCTTTACATTGTACAACTTGTTTGCTGCCAATGCAATATCAAACAAAAAAAGATGGAAAATTCCTATGGCAGTGTTTCAAATGTGGAAAAAAATTTGCTGTACATGAAAATAACACTGATGTCATTGAAGAGAGTTGGAGTCCTCCTAGGTAATTATATGTCTAATGCTGAATCTCTACAGTCTGAGTATCTTAAACTAAATCCTATTTCACTAATTGTTGCAGAAGAAATAATTCAAAGAGTCTCTGAAATTAAAGAACACCTTACAAATTCATTCGAGTGTATTCTTATGCCTATTTTAAGTAGAATTGATAAAATAAAATCTGAAAAATATATTTTATAAAATGAATTAGAAATAAAAAAATGAGACTGTTATGATGCTCGATTTATACAATCAAACGAACAAAACTTATCTTTCATACTGTAAAATTGTCTGCCACAACGTTTGCATTATTTACTGGTTTTCATGATGATATAATAGAAATTATGTCATAAAGGTCGATCATTTTTCTTAGTATGGTACTAAGAGAAATACGTAACATGCCTATTTTTTATATTCTCAGATTGTTTAAATCAGGGAAATCCAATATAATACATCATGGCAACCCAGATGACAGCTGCACGACGTGGTGTTGCAACTGATCAAATGAAACAAGTAGCAAAAGATGAAGATGTTTCGCTTGATTGGCTTATTCCAAAAATTGCGCGTGGATCAATAATTATTCCAAGTAACAACGTAAGACCTCAAAAGATTCACAATGTTGGAATTGGAAAAGGTCTTAAGACCAAAGTTAATGTAAATATTGGAACTTCTACATTAAATGTAAATCTTGATGAAGAGATTGAGAAGGCAAAGGTTGCAATAAAATATCATGCTGACACTATAATGGATCTTAGCGATGGTGGAGATGTAAAAAAAATTAGGCAAACTCTATTGGAATCTGCGCCAATAACCTTTGGAACAGTTCCGATTTATGAGGCATACAATTATGGGGTGGAAGTTCATAAAAATCCTCTTAATTTGACTGAAGATGATTATCTTAATGCATTTGAAAATAATGCAAAAGATGGTGTTGATTATACTACAATTCATTGTGGTATTACAAAAGAAATTGCAAAAAGAATTTTGAAAGTCCAAAGATATGGCGGAGTTGTAAGTAAAGGTGGTACCATCACTGCAGCATGGATGCTAAAACATGATAAAGAAAATCCATATCTTACTCATTATGACTATCTCATTGAAATTGCTAAAAAATATGATGTTACATTTAGCCTCGGAGATGCATTAAGACCCGGCTCCATTTTAGATTCTCATGATGAGTTGCAAGTTCAAGAAATGATTAACATCTCACAACTAACAAAACGTGCACATGCTCAAGATATCCAAGTTATGGTTGAGGGTCCAGGACATGTTCCACTAAATGAGGTGGCAGCAAATGTTAGACTTGCAAAATCTCTGATTGGTGATGTTCCATATTATGTACTTGGTCCGCTGGTTACTGATATTGCATCAGGACATGATCATATAGCTAGTGCAATTGGAGCAGCTGTTTCGGCAAGTGAAGGAGTTGATCTATTATGCTATCTTACTCCATCCGAACATTTAGCATTGCCAAATGCTGATGAAGTTAAAGCAGGCCTTATTGCATATAGAATTGCAGCTCATGCTGGTGATCTGGTCAAAATTCGTGATAAGGTTATCAAATGGGATATGGAAATGACTGAAGCAAGACGTACATTGGATTGGGAAAAGCAACTTGCCCTATCTATTGATCCTGAGGAAGCTGCCCTAATTCATAGCAGGACAGGCCAGCATCCTGGAAATAATGTTCCCTGTACAATGTGTGGTGGTGCATGTGTGTATATCATGTTGCCCCAGCAAAAAAAATACGAAAAAGAAAACAAAAATCTACAACAAGTTGAGTAGTACTTTGTCTAAACTTGGGACTGTTTCATAATTTTTCAATTCTTCTATTGTAATCCACCTGAAATCCGAATTTTCCCAATTGAGCTTTATTTTTGGATTTTTTACATCAAACAAAAATGGAAAAATTTCCCACTCATGATTTTGATACTGAGGGGAACTTACTCGCATCCCTTGAGCTGATTTTGCCAACGTAATCTCTTCTTCAGCAATGCCTACTTCTTCAAAAATTTCAATCTTGGCTCTTGTTAAGGGCTCCTCGTTTTTTTCTATAATTCCACTAATTCCTGCCCACAACCCTTTCATGGATTTTACTTTGTTGCTTCTCTTTAGAAGTAATAATTTCTCGTTATCTCTAATAAAAGACGTAACAATCTTCGTTGAGCGCATACCAGTTACTTTTCAACGACTTTTACCATTTTTGTTAGTTTTTTATAAGATTCATTGATGTCCGTATGCTTAGATAGTCTCTCTTGACAGTCTTTGATGTAGTTTACTACCTCTTCTGTTTTTGATTCCTGCACTGCAGTAAGTAATCTTCCTATGTCTTTCCAGAGCTCTTCAGCAACTCTGCGAATTTCCGGGTTTGCGATAATTGTTTCAATTAGTTCTGGAGATTCAGTCATGATGCTCTCAGCAAGAGTTTTTTGAACTCTAAACGTCGTACCTGACATTTTTTCTGTCAAAAGCATTTTTTCATCCTTTGAAATTATGTTTGCAAATACTAAATTCATCAAATGAGTTAATCCTAAAATCACCGCAATTTTTTTGTCATGCTCTGCTGCATCAATTGTAACAAAGTTTGCGCCTTCAAAAAGTGATTTTGCTACAGTAAGTTCATTCTTTGCATCCTTTATTGGGACTGAAATTATATTTTGCCCTTTGATGGTTTTAACTCCTGGTCCAAACATTGGGTGAATACAGATGGGATTTATCTTTGCTGGCATCTTTGATAGGGAAGATACTACTTTTGATTTTTCTGATGATATCTCAATGAGGTAAGTTCCTTTTTTCATCTCTTTTGCAATTAATCTAATGATTTCTGGTGTCCTTCTTGTCGGAGTACATAGCACAACATAGTCTGCTTTGAGAATACCTCCAACAAGCGAGTCTGATTCAATGATGCCTTTTCTACTGATCTTTGATTCAGAATCATAACCTGTTACCTCGAAACCTTTGTCTGCAAAATATTTGGCAAACCATTGCCCCATTTGGCCTCCTGCACCAATAACTGTGATTTTTTTCATCTATTCTCACTCATTATGTTACTCAGTATATTCATTCCTTCAATTAGTGTTTTTTCTTCTTGGCATGCAGAAAGTCTAATAAAATTTTTGTAATCTCCAAAACCCTCTCCTGGAGCAACTGCCAATCCTTTTTTCAAAGAATCATCTGCAAATTTTACTCCATCAAAGCCCTTTTTGTTGATTCGCGCAAAAAGATACATTGCTCCATCTGGAGCAATAAAATCTAATCCAATCTCGGTTGCTTTTCCCCCCAATAAATTTAGTCTGTTTTGTACTGTATTAGTATTGTTGGATGTGTCTGCTTCAAGCGCTTTCATAGCAATATATTGAATGGGTTCAGACACATTTGTGAGACATAATGCCTCTAATTTTGCCATTTTTTCAATTATTTTCTCATCTGCAATAGCATACCCAATTCTAAATCCAGTCATTGCATGTGATTTTGAGAATGACTGAATCACAATACTTTTTTCATAATTATAACTCAGAACACTCTTCCATTCTTTTTTAGCGTACTGGGAATAGACCTCATCGCTTAGTACATAGAGGTTGTTTTTCTTAGCAATATCAAAAATTTCATCTTGTAATTTTGCTGGAAGAATTTTTCCTGTCGGATTATTTGGATAGTTTAGAACTATCATCTTTGTGTTTGAATTAATTGTATTTTTTATCTGTTTTATTGACGGTTCCCATTTTTCCTCTAATGTTGTATTGATGATTCTTACTTTGATTCCTGCATTCAGAGCACAGTCTTTGTATGCAGGCCATGAAGGTTCGATTACAATAATTTCATCTCCTGGATTCAGAAGTGTGGATATTGCAGTATAAATTGAAAATCTGGCACCTGGGCTTACTATGATGTTTTCTGGTGATACCGAAGCATTGAATTTCTCAGAGATGTATTTAACAAGGGCATCTCTAAAAATTGGCATTCCTTTTACTTGCCCATATTTTAGAAATCCCTTATCAAAAACTTCTTCTAATGCATTTTTTACTATTGCTGGTGGTAAAAAGTCTGGGTCTCCTACCTCCATGTGGATGATTTTTTTCCCTTGTTGTTCTAGAGATTTTGCTTTTAGGAAAATTGATAGATGTGTTTGTTTATTTGTTGATTGAACTTTTACTGATTCATTTAAAAGAAAATTTAAAAATTTAGTTGCAATTGATTCATTAAATTCTAAATCTTTGCATAATGTGATGACTTTTTCTCGCAAACTGTTTTCTCTTTTCTCATCAGTAACTCCTCTCCCCATACTCTTTTTTAGTTCACCAATTTTTTCAGCAATTTCAGTTCTAGTTTTTAGTAACTTTATCATTTCTAGAGTTACTTCATCCATTCTGTTACGAAACTCGTCAATATTTGCCATTTTCTTACAAAATTGGCCTGATTACACCCGAAATCAATGCATGATCTGCAATTGTTAGAGATACAAGTGAATCTACTACTGGGGGTGCTCTGGGAACAACACAAGGATCATGTCTTCCTTTTACTTGAAGAACTGTCTCTTTCTTTGATTTAATGTCTACTGTACTTTGTTTTTGTGCAATTGATGATGCAGGTTTGAAAGCAATTCTCATAGTAATTGGCATTCCATTTGATATTCCACCAAGAATTCCGCCTGAGTTGTTTGTCTTTGTGATTATTTTTCCTTTTTTGATTGCGTAAAGATCATTATTCTCTGATCCAAATAATTCTGAACCTCTGAATCCAGAACCAAACTCTACTCCTTTTACCGAAGGGATAGAAAATATGGCTTTGCTTAAATCTGATTCTAGCGAACTAAATATTGGTTCTCCTAACCCAACAGGAATTTTAGTTGTAATTGATTCAATAATTCCACCAAGAGAATCCCCTTTCTTTCTTGCATTCAAAATTGATTCTCTCATTTTTTTTGCGGTTTTCTCTTCTGGACATCTAACTTCGTTTTTGTAAATTGATTTAATCATTTTTGTATTAAACTCTCTTTCCATCCTTATCTTTCCAATTTGTGTTGTGCATGAATTAGTCTCGACACCTAATGATACTTTTAGTAATTTTCTTGCAATGGCTCCTCCCATAACATGTGTTGCAGTTAATCTTCCTGAAAATCTACCTCCTCCTCTATGATCATTGTAGTGATTGTACTTTATCATTGCAGTGTAATCTGAGTGACCAGGTCTGAGTTTAGTTTTCAAATTTTCATAATCTTTTGATTTTTGATCACTGTTCCAAATTACCATTGTGATGGGGGCTCCGGTAGTGTATCCTCTAAAAACTCCAGAAATAATCTCAACAACATCTCCTTCCTTTCTTTGTGTTGATATTAGATTTTGACCTGGTCTTCTCAAGTCTAGCATTTTTTGAATGTCTTTTTCATCTAATTCCAAACCAGCTGGGCAACCATCTAAAACTGCTCCAATAGATTTTCCGTGACTTTCACCAAAACTGGTTAAAACAAGGCGCTGGCCTATTGAACTTCCGGGCAACATTGTAACAAAGTTAAATGATGCTTATAATTCCTCATTCTGTATTTTTTACAATTTTTTGCCTGAAATTTAGATCTCTGATCCTAATAATGAATAAATAAAATTTATACTGTTTTAGATATTTTATTGAAATAATTATAATATTATCTTAAATATCATAATTTATATATGATTCATGCAAAAACATGTAAATTATAACAAAAAGTTTGCGTGGTCCTACAAAAAAGACATGTTATCTGCGCAAATGTGTTGTGGGTGAGGAGAATTCTTTTTACCCTATATAGGGCTGTACCTTTTACCTCTCATTGTTAATTTTTTTGAAAAAACTATTGAATTTGGATTTTAGCCCCTAATCGATTCATTTCAGAAATAAAATTTGGATATGATACTTTGACTGATTCATGATCTGAAACTGTACAATCTCCAACAAACATTCCTGCAATACAAAAAGACATGAATAATCTGTGATCGTTTTCAGAATTTAATTTAGATCCAACAAGTTTTTCAGATGATTCTAAAACAAGACCATCTTCGTTTTCTTGAATTTTAATTCCAATTTTTACTAGCTCTCTTGCAATAATTGCGATTCTGTCTGTTTCCTTTAGTCTTGCATGCTTTACATTTACGATTTCTATTGGCGATGATGACTTTAATACTAAAATTGCAAGAGGTGGAAGAAGATCTGGTGAATTACTTAGATCGAATTTTCCTCCGTTTAATTTTTCAGGAGTTTTAATTTTAATTTCTTCATCATTGATTATTATTTTAACTCCTAATTGTTCTAGAATATCGATAAAAACTTCGTCACCTTGTGGCAAGTTTCCAATTTCTCCTTTAATGGTAATGTCTTTTCCATTAAGTACTGCTGCTGAAAATAGTAATGCCAAACTTGAAAAGTCAATTGGAACCGTAAAAGTTGCACTATTGTAAATCTGCGGAAAAATGTTGTATTTTTTGTATGGGATTAATGTTTGAACTGTAACTCCAAATTTTCTCATAGTTGCAATTGTTGCATCAAGATATGGTTTTGATACCAAGTTTTCTTCAATAGTTAAATTGATTCCTTTCTCAGTTAATGGTGCAGAAATCATTAATGATGATATGAATTGACTTGAAAAATTTCCAGGTATTGATACATCTCCTCCTATGATCTTTCCTTTAATTTTAATTGGTGGATTTCCATTAGTTGAATTACAATGGGCGCCAATACTTGATAGTGCATCTAATAGTGGTTGCATTGGTCTTTTTTGCAAACTGGAATCCCCTGTTAATGTAATCTCTTCAGAAAACAAACTGGCAATTCCTGCTGCAATTCTAATTGTAGTGCCTGAATTTCCTGTATTGATTTCAGGCACTTTTATTTCTAAATTTATTGGTTTTTTTACAATTATTGATGAACCACTAGTTTCAATTTCGGCCCCAAATTTTCTGCATGCTTCAATTGTAGCAATTGTATCTGCAGAAAGTAAAATTTTCTCTACTTTGCTATTGTTTCCAGCAAGCGATGCAAGAAAAATTGCTCTATGTGTGTAACTCTTATTTGCAGGACAAACAATTTCTCCTGAGATATTTGATTTTTCTACTTTACAACTCATGAACTTCAGCCTTTTTGTTACTTATTTTTGAAACAATGATGTTCCCTTCAAGCGTGGAAAATATTTTTTTAATGTTTGCTTCATTTTCTTTCTTTGTGACAGCCGCAATTGATGGTCCATTACCTGATACTGAAGCTGCTAATGCTCCTTTTTCAATTAAACTTGTAATGATTTTTGGTTCAGAATTTAATATCGATGCAGTTGCGAGTCCGTTAATTGTCATTGCCTCCCAATAATTCCCATTTTTTGCCAAATCCCATGCTTTTTCAAATACTGCAGAGAGGGAACTTAGATTTTTGAGATTTCCTCTTTTCCTATTTTTTGGAATAAAAATAACCGCAATCAAATTAGTTGGACCTTTCTCAAAACGTACTCTTCTCCTTTTTGCATTATCTGTAATATTGAATCCACCATAATAACATGAGCATGCATCATCATATGCTCCTGTAATACTTACTTTTGATTCAATTGATGCATCGACTCCAGCTAGAATTATTTGTTGGTCAGTTAGTTTTGGTTTGAATATTTTTGCACATGCTAATGCAATTGCTGATGATATTGCACTGGAACTTTTAAGTCCGTACCCAGTTGGAATTTCTGAATCAAGAGTAATCGTTATCTTTTTTTGCTCCAAATCTTTTTTTGAGAGAATTTTTTCTATGGTCATGTTGATCAAACGGGAACTGAGACTTTTATTTTGTGATTCAATGATTATCCCTTTACCCTGAGTAGCCTCCACTATTGCTTCAACTTTTAATGCTATGCCTAAAGTAGCTCCTTTTTTGTTTGCAATTGCATTCACTAGTGAAATTGCCCCATGTACAGTAGCTTTTGCTTTTACCATCAAAATCCTCCCAACAGCGCTTTTTTCATGGCATTATAAGGTGCTTCTATGCAATGCCAAATTTCAAAGGCTCGAATTGCTTGTCCTAAAAGCATCTCATAACCATAAATTATAGTTGCTCCTTCATCTTTTGCTTTTTTAATGAAGTCTGTATTCATTGGCAAATAGACAATATCATACACTACCGTTTTTCCATTGATTCCTTCTAATGAAATGGGCGACTGTTCATTTTTTAGACCAATAGATGTTGCATTTACAATAAAATCATAATCTTTTGCAGAATTTTTTACATCTTCTATTTTTATTGGCTTGGAATCTACGCCAATTTCTTTTGCAAACTCAGAAAGTTTCTCTGCATTTTCTAATGTTCTATTGGCAATTGTGATGTTTTGTGCTTTTTCTTTTGCAAGACCTGCAACAATTGCTCTTGCTGCTCCACCAGCTCCGAGAAGAAGTACTTTCTTGTTTGGAATCATGATTTTTCTTTTTTTGAGTGGATCTAAAAATCCATCCATGTCTGTATTGTATCCTTTAAGAGATCCGTCTGTGTTTGTAACCGTATTAACTGCTCCGATTAAACTACATGACTCATCAATTTTATCAAGATATTTCATCATCTCAATTTTATGTGGAATTGTAACATTGAAACCCGTTATTTTTATTTTTTTTAACCCTTCAATTCCCTCTGCTAATTCGCCGATGGGAATTCTATATGCAATGTATGAACTATCTAAATTTAATTCTCTAAAAGCTGCACTATGAATATTTGGAGATAATGAATGATCAATAGGATCTCCTATTACTGCAAATGATTTTCCCATCTATTTTTTTAGAGATATTTGATTGATTTAAACTCTCAATTATTAGTTGATTATCTTTTTAGATTTGTAATTTTTTTAATTTCATCTACACTGAATTGTCCTGCTGCTACTGGTTTTCCTAATGATACGTAGGTATATGGACTGCCCAAATACAGGCACAAAATTCTTGATATTCTTCCAAAATCGCCCATTGCAAATGAAATTAGGGTGTTTTTACCTTTTTTACTGTACAATTCTAGCATTCTAGTTGAATCATTAGGAGTTTTTGCAGTGCTAACAATTTTGATACTAGATGAGAATTTGCTCATTTGATTCATCATCTTTTTTAGAGTTGCAGAATTTGGTGTCTTTTTAAAATCATGCCAAGAAACAAGTAGTTTTGTTTTAGTTGATTTGAGATATTTTACAAGAGATTTGTTTTTCTTTAATGTATTGTATTCGACATCTAGCAAAAATGGATTGTACTCTGCTATCAGTTTTAATATTGCAACTCTCTCCTTTTCATTTCCTGTAAACTTGCCCCCTTCATTTGTTGAACGTAAAGTACATACTACTTTTTTGAGATCTTTTTTAATAATTTTGATTGTTTCTGGAATTTGTTCTGGTTTTAGAAAATCTAATCTAATCTCTGCATAATCTGATTTTTTTAGAGCTATTTTTAATGTCTGCTTTACTTTGTTTGGTGTTTTCTCTGCAATTGAAACACACGTTTTGTATTTCATTTTATTTTTCTAAAATATATTCGTCTGATACTTCCATTCCAAAATGTCTTCCAGTTGCAGGCTTTGAGTGAACCATTACGGTGTCGCCTTTTTTTAGATGTGTAACTGAAACTAGTTGTCCGTTAGGTTTTACAAAACGTATTGTTTCGGCATCTTGTGCAATAATTCCCCCTACCTCTCCTCCAGCTGATGCTTTGATCATCAACATGGGTCTTCGCTCTATCTTTGATCTTCCAACAGTTGCTCTTCTTGCTTTTCCTTTAGAATTAAGAATTAACACTTCAGAACCCGTTTCTACTTCAGATAGATAATTTGTGGTTCCATCAGGGGACAATGTATAGCAATGTACAGCTCCTGCATTTACTCTGAATGGTCTTGGAGATGTAAATGATGAACCAACTGATTCATTATGAACTAAAAACAAAAAGTTTGATCTACTCCCAATTAACATTCCCTCCCCTTTGTGAAGCATTGAAGCAGTATCAACACAAACTCTTTCTCCGTCACCAACTTCCTTGATTTCAATAATTTTGGCTGACATCATATCAAAACTTCTTGTTCCCAAGTATACCATTGCCTCTCTTACTTCGTTGATTGATGATGTGCTGAAAATTACTCCGTCTACTCCTACTTCTAGAATGGAAAACATTTTTCTTACTTCTTCAGGCGTTCTTGCAATTGCAAAAATTTTGGTATGGATTTTATGCAGTTTGGCAATAATGTTTTCTAATGGAATTATTTTCCAATCTTTTACTTCGACAATAACAAAGTCTAGTCCTTTTTTTGCAATAGTTAGAATATTTTCAATATCTGAATTTGATAATACTTTGAATTTCTTACCTATTTTTTTGCCCTTTGGTTTTGCAGCCCCTTCTTTTTCCAGAACTACAAAGTTTGCAGTACTTGAAGGATACACTGTTTGCATTTTTGTCTTTTTCTTTCCCAATTTTTTAGGATCAAGATATATCATTTTGATTCCTTCGGTCTCTAATTGAGGGATGAATTTATCTAATTGTGTATGTGACACTTTGGGTGAAATAATTAATTCTCTTGCTTTACTCAATTTTTTTCAGTGCTTCCTTTGCCGTACCTTTTCTGAAAATTATTTCAGCTAGTGCCTCTACCATTTTTTCAGGTGACTTGTGAGCAAAGATGTTTCTGCCATATGTTACTCCTTTAGCACCTGCTGTCATGGCATCCTCTGTCATTTGCAGAATATCTAAATCTGTTTTTGCTTTAGGCCCTCCAGCAATTACAATTGGAACTGGTGTGCTCTTTACAATTTTTGCAAATGAATCAACATCTCCAGTGTAAAGTGTTTTAACAATATCTGCTCCACATTCAGCACCAATTCTTGCAACATGTCCTACAATTTCTGGATCATGAGGATCTTTGATATTTTCACCTCTAGGATACATCATTGCTAAAAGCGGCATGCCCCATTTGTGACATTGATCAGATGTCATTCCAAGCTGCTCTAACATCTCAGGTTCTTCTTTTCCACCTATGTTGATATGTAATGAAACACCGTCTGCTCCCATGGCTACTGCCTCTTTGACTGTACCTGTGAGCATCTTTCGATTTGGTGATAATGATAATGATGTGCTACTTGAAAAATGAACTAAAACCCCAACCTTTGTTGGCTTTGGTAATGTTTTGAGAATCCCCTTATTGATAATAATGCTTGTGAGTCCATGATTTTCACATTTGTAAATAATGTCTGCAGGATTTTCAAGACCCTCAATAGGACCATTTGAAATTCCATGATCCATTGGAATACAAAGCATTCTTCCTTTTCTTAGAATTCGATTAAGTCTAATTTGATTACCTGATACCATGAGATGATCTGATTTTTGTGCCCTACTTAAAAATAACGTGAATCACTGAACTCAAAATCATTACTTATTGAGCACAAATCAATCATATGGCTAATTCCTTTTTTACCTATGATTTCTATCAAGGATTAAATAGAAATTACAAAGAATGAATAACAATTGAGTCAGACAACTGAGCAGATACAAAAAAGTGACATTAAAGATATTTTAGAAAATTCTCTTAAAGGTCAACGACCCAGTCCTGAAGACTGCATGAGATTATTAGAATCTGATGATGTTCATTTAATGGGACTTGTATCTGGACATTTAACTAGAAAACAATTTGGCAAAAAGGCCTCATTTGTAAATAATATTATTTTGAATTATACTAATGTCTGTATCACTGATTGTAAATTTTGTGCTTTTTATCGTTCTCCTGGTTCAGAAGATGCTTACACTTTATCCCTTGATCAAATTGAATCCAGAGTCAAAACGTCTTGGGACCTGTTTAAGATCCGCCAAGTTTTGATTCAAGGCGGGCATAACCCAAATTTGAAAATAGAATACTATGAAGATGCATTCAAAATGATCCGTGAAAAATTTCCTAAAGTAGGTGTGCATGGATTATCTACATCTGAAATCGATATGATTGCACGAGTCGAAAAATCATCCACGAAAGAGATTCTATCTCGTCTAAAAGATGCTGGTTTACAATCAATTCCTGGAGCAGGTGCTGAAATACTAGTTGATTCTGTTAAAGATATTATCAGTCCTAAGAAAATATCAAGTGCTGATTGGATAAGAATAATGGATGAAGCTCATTCACTTGGAATTCCCGCATCTGCAACAATGATGTATGGACATGTTGAAAATAAACAAGACATAGTTGATCATTTTTTCAAAATTGTAAAACTACAAGAAAAAACTAAAGGATTCATGGCATTTATCCCGTGGAATTTTGAGCCAAATAATACCCTGATGCAAGAAGAAGGAATTGTTGAATACGGTACTGGAGGAATTCAGCTTTTGAAAATGATAGCAATATCTAGATTGGTTTTAGATGGATTAATTCCTCACATTCAATCTTCATGGCTTACAAATGGAGTTGGTATGGCACAACTTGCATTGCAATATGGTGCTGATGACTTTGGTGGAACACTAATTGGTGAAGAAGTAGTTTCATGCACTGGTGCACGCTCAACTGAGCTTACTGATAAAATAATCATGGATGCAATACATCAAATTGGTTACGAAGTTGAAGAGCGAGATAATTTCTACAATCCTGTGACACTAT